>CAYWML010000054.1:0-8705 GCA_964459515.1 uncultured Clostridia bacterium
CGGCGTCCGCCATCGTCATGCGCGTCCATTCGCCCATGTGGATCTCCGTGCCCTGATAGGTGATATCGAGCGTGCCGCATACTTTTTCCGTGACGGTTTTGTACATATCTTCGATCATGTCCATCATGTCGAAATAGTCGCTGTACGCTTCGTACATTTCAATGGTGGTAAATTCGGGATTGTGGTAGGCGTCCATGCCCTCGTTGCGGAAAATGCGCCCGACTTCGTAGACGCGGTCCATGCCGCCGACGATCAAACGTTTTAAGAATAGCTCGGTTTCCACGCGCATGTACATATCCAAATCCAACGCGTTATGATGCGTTTTGAAAGGACGTGCGTCCGCGCCGATTTCCAAGGGTAACAGCGTGGGGGTGTCCACTTCCAAATAGCCTCTGCCGTCGAGGTACGCACGGATTTCTTTTAAGATTTTGGAACGCACGCGGAAAGTATCGCGCACGTCTTTGTTCATGATCAAATCCAAATGGCGCAGACGATATTTCAAATCCTTATCCTGCAAGCCGTTGTATTTTTCGGGCAGGGGGAGGAGAGACTTGGAGAGCAGGGTAAGCTCCTGCACGTGTACGGTCACTTCGCCCGTTTGCGTTTTGAAAACGTAACCCTTAAAGCCGAAAATATCGCCGATGTCATAGTCCTTTTTATACGCGAGATAATTCTCTTCGCCGATATCCTGACGGGTGACGTAAATTTGGATTGTGCCGCTTTTGTCGGCAATATGGGAGAAAGAAGCCTTGCCCATAATGCGACGGGACATCATGCGCCCCGCCAGCGTAACCGTTTTTCCCTCGTATGCCTCGAAATTGTTTTTGATCGTTTCCGAAGCGGCGTCTACGGGATATTTCACCTGCTCGTAAGGATTTTTGCCTTCCGCCGTCAGTTTTGCCAGCTTTTCGCGACGAATACGCGCTTGTTCGATAAGCTGTTCCTCCGTCTCCTCTACGGGAGGCGTAGTCTTGTTTTCCTGCATGGTATAACCTCTTTTTAATTTTTTGTTTTACGCATTCGTCTTGTACACGGTATGCCCGTTTGACAAAACGTCGCGTTTTATTAGAAGATTTCTTTGATGGTAAGACGATATTCGCCGTCGGGGGCGTTTACCTTTACGACGTCGCCGACTTTATGTTTCAAGAGCGCCGCGCCGACGGGGGATTCGTTGGAGATTTTGTTCTCCATGGCGTTCGATTCCGTTGTTCCCGTGATTTCGTACACTTCTTCCTCGTCCAGCTCGGGATCGTATACTTTGACTTTCGAGCCGACGTGCACGAAAGACGTATCCGTGTTTTCTTCCAAAATGACGGCGTTTTTGATTTTGTAATCGAGGTCGACGATCTCGCCCTCGTTCGCCGCTTGTTCGTTACGGGCTGCGTCGTATTCGGCGTTCTCGGAAAGGTCGCCGTGACTTCTCGCCTCCGCAATGCGCTCCACGATTTCCTGCCGTTTCACCGTTTGAAGATATTTCAAATGTTCCACTGCCTCGTTGTAGCCTTTTTGCGTCATGATAAACTGTTGTTCAGCCATTATATCCTCCTGTTCCGCGTATTGATATTTTTTTTGCGTTCTTTTGCGCGTCGTTTTTTTGGCTTTCGTAAAGCTAAGCCGCAAAACACACGAAAAAAACCGCTCGCATACGGAACGTTAAAAATACAACCGTGACTGTTTGCTGCACAAAAGCCACGGCATTCTTTTCATTGAGTTTATTATAAACCATTTTATGCCGTTTGTCAATACTTTTTTGCATATTTTTGAAGAATTTCACACTGATTTTTCTTATTTGTCTTAAATCCGAAAAAATTTGCCTTAAAATATGGGAGCAATGCCGCGCTAAACGCAAAAAAACTTCATAAAGTTATAAAAAACCGTTGACTTTTTATAAAAAAGCGGTTATAATAGAACCATAAGCAGGTGTCGCCTAGCGGTATGGCGACAGCTTCCCAAGCTGTTCCCGGCCGGTTCGACTCCGGTCACCTGCTCCATAAGGAAAGTCGCGAAAGCGGCTTTTTTTCTATTTCTGTCTTAACTCTTCGCTTTTCTCTACGTTTCCTTTGCGGCTTTTCCGATGAGAAGATAAAAAAGAAGAGTGGAAAGAAACGGTACCTTTTCTTTTTGGGGTTGAAATTCTTGATTGCTATTACAAATATGGCAAAATAAAAAATCTTCGGTTTATAGGTGCACGCAAATTGTAACCTAATCGATTTTACGACGGCGACGAGGTTATGGAGCGTGCGTAGGAACGTTATTTTGAAAGATCGCCTAATATTTTTATGTATTTTCACAAAACAATTTTAATTTTTACACAATCGGCGTGTATAATCGTAAATAATCAAAAAAAATAAAAAAATCATCGAAAAACTATTGACAAATGCAAAAAAAAGGTTTATAGTATAAACGATTAATAAAAAATATTTTTTTAGTGAGGTGTCATTATGGCAGCAAAGAAAATCAGTAAGGCAAATGAAAAGTACATGAAAGAGCTGTTTGCCGTCGTGAGAAAGTTCGATAGAGTCGCTTTCCCCGACAAAAACGCGCATTTCAACAATACGGAGCTTCGTTTGCTCGGTGAAGTGCTTTCCGTGAAGGCGGCAGGTAAGCGCGTTATTTCCACGCAGCTTGCAGACAAGCTCGGCGTAACGCGTTCCGCAGTTTCGCAGATTGTCGGCGGACTCGTCGAAAGAGGCGTTTTGAAACGCGTTCCCGACGACGTTGATAAGAAAATCGCTTACATTGAAATTACGGAAGAAGCGATGGCGGACTACAAGAAAGACATCGCGTGCAGCAGTGATTTCATCGGTAGCGTAGTAGAGCAGTTCGGTAAAGAGGACTTCGAGACGTTCTGCGCACTCGCGAACAGATTTATGGACGTTTTCGATAAAGAGCGCACGGTTAGATTCGGCTCGAAAGAAGCTCGTCCGAAGCGCAAATATACGAGAAAATGCCTTATGCAGTAATCGATATTGCAAGAAATAAACGCGGTGGCAGACATTGTCTGCCGCTGTTGTTTTTTCAAAACGAGATTTAAGGCAACGGTAGAGCCGTCGCGAAATGCCCTATCGTTGCGTGGCGCGAATGTGCCGCGGCAATCTCGCCGATAGGCGGAAATGCAGGTGCGTGTTCGGGGCATGCGTTCCGCGGTAATCCTGCGGATTGCCGCAAGATTGCTTCGTCGCTTTGCTTTTCGCGATGACGGATAAGGGGAATTTTGCGACGACTTTATTCAAAAAAATTTGCAGGAGAGATATATGTTACGATTAAAAAGCATTACGAAGGATTACGAAGCGACGGGGCAAATCGTGCACGCGCTCAAAGGCGTCGATCTTTGCTTTCGCGCCAACGAATTCGTTTCCGTGCTCGGTTCGTCGGGTTGCGGCAAAACTACGTTGTTGAATATTATCGGCGGTTTAGACCACTATACTTCGGGCGATCTCGTCATTTGCGGCAAATCCACGAAAGATTATAAGGATTCCGATTGGGACGTATACCGCAACCACCGTATCGGGTTCGTTTTTCAGTCTTATAACCTCATTCAGCATCAAACGATTCTCGAAAACGTAGAGATTGCGTTGACGATTGCAGGCGTTTCCAAATCGGAGCGCAAGCAGCGCGCCAAAGCGGCTTTGGAGCGCGTCGGCTTAGGCGGAGAACTTCGCAAAAAGCCCAATCAGCTTTCGGGCGGACAAATGCAACGCGTCGCCATTGCGCGCGCCCTCGTCAACAATCCCGAAATTTTGCTCGCCGACGAGCCGACGGGCGCGTTGGACAGCGAAACGAGCGTGCAGATTATGGAACTTATCCGCGAGATCGCGGGCGAGCGATTGGTGATTATGGTCACGCACAATCCCGAACTTGCCGAGCGGTATTCCACGCGTATCGTGCGCTTGCAGGACGGCTTGGTCGTTTCCGACAGCAATCCCTATGCGCCCGAAAACGAGCTTTCGGAGCACGCTTCTGCGGACGAGCAAAGGCGCGAAACGGCGTGCGGCGCGGCAGAAACGAAAAAGGGAAAGCCCGTGAAAGAACGCTCTTCCATGTCCTTTAAGACCTCGCTCGGCTTAAGTGCGCGCAATCTCGCCATGAAGAAAGGCCGCACGATTATTACGTCGATCGCAGGGAGTATCGGCATTATCAGCGTTTGCCTCGTGCTTGCCTTGTCGAACGGCTTCAATCGGTATATTTTGAAAACGGAAGAGGATATGCTTTCGTACTATCCCTTGCAAATCGCCGAAACGAGCATGGACGCGGAATCGATTTTGTCGAACTTGCAATCGAAAAAGGACTTGCCCGACTTGTCGAAAATCGGGGATAAGGTATACGTCAATTCTTTCTTGACGGGTATCGCGCAGGGTATGCAGGTGACGAACGATCTTTCGGACGAGTACATAGCCTACGTGGAGAAAATGGATAAATCGCTGTATACGGCAATCAGCTACGATTACGGAGAAAGCTTGCTCGACAACCTTTTCACCGAGGTGGAGATGACGGACGAAAACAATAACGCGAAAACTTCGATACTTTCCCTTTCGGAGATAAAGACGAAGTACACGGACAAGCTTACGTCGCTTGGCGGCGATAACGCGCAGTACGCAAAGCTTGCGCCCATGGTAGATTATCTCGGAGCGGTCGTTCATAAAATGCCGGGGACGTCCGATTTTTCCGACGATCGATATGCCGAGTACGTGCTGTCGCAATACGATATCGTGTACGGCGGAGAAAACGCTTTTCCGAAAGCGGCAAACGAAGCGGTGCTCGTCGTCGGCAGCAACAACGACATTACCGACTTAACGTTGGCGCAACTCGGCTTTATCGACGAAGCGGCTTTCCTTGCGCTGTTTGACGGCAATAAGGAAGCGGACGACGGACTTTATTTCGACTTTGCCGACGTCGTCCAAAAAGAATTCACGCTGTATTATAACGACGCGGTTTACGAGCCGAGCAACGGCGACTATCCGTTTACGTATCACAGCGAACGCGATTCGTTGGACGTTGCGGACGGGCAGGGCGTAAAGCTGAAAATCACGGGCATTTTGCGTCTGAAAGAGGGATTGAGTTACGGCTGTTTAAGCACGGGCTTGAATATCACGGAAAAGCTGGTGGAGGACTATATCGCCGTCAACAAACAATCGAAAATCGTGCAGTGGATAAACGATTCGGAAAATCGTAAGGAATGGACGTATCAAGATACTCCGATATTCTTGTATTATTGTCCTGCGGAGTATTTGAGCGGCTATTACACCTATACGGGCAAACTCGGGAATATGACAATCGCCGAGAACATCGCATACGATATTTCGTCGGTGTTGCGTAAGTTGGGCGGCGACGATTCGATAAGTAAAATTTCTATTTATACCGAATCTTTTGAAACGAAAGAGGGTATGATGGCATATCTCGACGCGTGGAACGATACTGCCGATAAAGCGGCGCAGGTGCAGTATACGGACGTGGTGGGCATGATGATGAGTATGGTGCAGACAATGCTGAATGCGATCACTTACGTGCTGGTTGCGTTTACGTCTATTTCCTTGGTCGTTTCCTCGGTGATGATCGGCATTATCACGTACGTTTCTGTGGTGGAGCGCGTTAAAGAAATCGGCATATTGCGTTCGTTGGGCGCACGAAAACGGGACATAAAGAACCTGTTTAACGCCGAAACTTTTATCATCGGTTTAACTTCGGGTGTGTTCGGCGTAGTCGTCACTTATCTGTTGAGTATCGGTGTCAACGCGTTGTTGAATGCGCTTACGGGAATAGCGACGCTTGCCGCGCTTCCGATAAGTTCCGCGTTGATTATGATATGTATCAGCATCGCGCTCACGCTTATCAGCGGTTTAATCCCGGCAGGCGCAGCCGCGAAAAAAGATCCCGTCGTAGCCCTGCGCACCGAATAATCAATGCGGTGACGGGTGTACGTTACGCGGCAAGCCTTGCGGCTTGCCGCGTAAAACGCCTGTCGGCGTTGGGAACGCAAGCAGAGCTTGCTTTTTTGTGTGTGTGAAAGCGCGGCTGTCGCCGCGTAAAACGCCTGTCGGCGTTGGGAACGCAAGCAGAGCTTGCTTAAATGGGTATAAAGGGCGGCTGTCGCGGCGTTTGGTTTTTGCAGCGGGGCGTTGCCCCCTGCACCCCCACAAGGAACTATGTTTCTTGACCTTGGTTTTCCGCCTGACGGCGGTGGCGGTTGCGGCGTATGGCGCTTTGCCATGGCGGAGTGGTTTGTGAAAATGGTGGAGGAACGAAAAAAACGGAACGATTGCCGCACGGAAAAGAAAAATCGGTGAAGACGGCGAAAAATTGCAGAAAACGAACGACGAGCCGACGGAGAAAAATCCGTCGGCTCGTTCCATGAAAACCGATTTTGAAAATCGATTTTTTCGATTGTGTTGTGTAAAAACACAAAATTTTCACTTTATTTCTGCGGTTATATGGCGGAAAACGGGAAAAAAACTTGACATTGCCGTAAAAAAAGTATAAAATTATATAGTATGGATAATGGCGCAATGCCGTAAAAAGCGCGCGCCGTGAAAAAAGAAAAAATACTTTACACTCAGAAAAGAGCCGAACGGCTCGGGAGGCTATATGAAAAAAACAGTAAAGCGCATACTTTGCGGCGTTTTGTCGGGAATGTTGGTTTCCACGCTGGCATTGGAGAGCAGCATTCGCTTAAACGCGGACGAATCGTTGAACCTCGGCGCGACGGGGACGTCCGTTTCGTCGAGCGCGGCGTTTAAGAACGTAACGGGTCAATTCGATACGTCGTCGATCCGCGAATCGCAGTTCGCTTCTTCCGTGCAGGAAAACGCGACGCCGACATACGAAACGCGTACGGTAATCGTCGAATTGTCCGGTGAAACGGTGGCGGACAAAGCCGACGGGGCAAACGTGGATGAATACATCAACACTTGGTCGGGACAACGTACGACGTCCTCCATCGCTTCGGAGCAGCAGGCGTTTTTGCGCTCGTTGGAGAAAAAGGGCATTCCGTACACGAAAAAGAGCGCGTATAATGCCGTTTTGAACGGCGTTGCCATCGAAATCAACACGAAATACGTTTCGCAAATCAAGCAGATGGCAGGCGTGAAAAGCGTCGTTATCGGAACGTCGTATTCCGAACCGCAGAGTTATTCCACAAGCTCGACTTCGGCGGTTTCCAACGAAACGAACATCTATTCCACGGGTATCTACGATTCTTCCGCGTATGCGCAGTACGGCTCGGGTTCGGTCGTGGCGATTTTGGATACGGGCTTGGACTATACGCACCCTGCTTTCCAAGGTTTCAAGACGGAGGGAACGGTAGGCGCATGGTCGAAAACGGACGTAGCGAATAAAATCAACGCGCAAAATCTTTCGGCGGAATCGTTGACGAGCGGACTGAGCGTGTCCGATGTGTACGTCAGCGAAAAAGTGCCTTTTGCGTACGATTACGCGGACAGCGACACGGACGTTTACCCCTCTTATTCCAACCATGGTACGCACGTAGCCGGCATTATCGGCGGTTATCACCCTTCGTCGGAGGGCGACGCGGGGTATACGGATAAAGACGGCAATCCCGTTTACGAAGATTTCATCGGCGTCGTTCCCGACGCGCAGCTCGTCATCTGCAAAGTCTTTACGGACGATCTCGATTCGAAGAACTTGGGCAGTGCGGAAACGGAATATATCGTTGCCGCTTTGGACGATTGCGTTAAGCTCGGCGTAGACGTCATCAACATGTCGCTGGGTACTTCCGCAGGCTTCACGACAACGGACGACGGCGACGAAGAGGGCGAATTGCTCAACGACGTGTATACGCGCATTCAAGACGCAGGCATCAGCCTCGTTTGCGCGGCAAGCAACGAATACAGCGCAGGTTACGGCGGCGTGTACGGAACGAACCTTACGTCCAATCCCGATTCGGGTACGGTCGGTTCGCCGTCTACTTTCTCCGCCGCGCTTTCGGTTGCGAGTATCGACGGGAAAAAAGCGAGATATTTCGTCGCGAATAACGACGACGAAAGCGCGCGTTCGTACGTGTTCTACGAAGAATCGCGCGATTTGAACAGCAATCCGTACGATTTCTTGAACGAAATTAAAGAAAAAACGGGTAAGGCGGAATTCGAATACGTCGTCGTTCCCGGTATCGGACAAAACGCGGACTATGCGACGATAAGAAGCTTATTCAAGGATTCAAACGGCAACAGTTTGGGCAGAGTCGCCCTGATTAAGCGCGGCGACACGTCTTTCCAGGATAAAGTGGAGTTGGCGGCGGAAATGGGCGCGGTCGGCGTGATTATCCATAACAACGTATCGGGCACGATCCGCATGAACCTCGGCGAAATCGAAGCGGAAAAGCGTATCCCTGCCATTTCTATTACGAAATCCGCAGGCGAAACGATGGTTTCGAGCGCGACGGGACGCGTCGGCAAAATTTCCTTGGACGATTCTTATCAGGCAGGTCCTTTCATGAGCGAATTCTCTTCGTGGGGACCTACGCACGATTTGAAGTTGAAGCCTGAAATTACGGCGCACGGCGGCGAGATCACTTCTGCCGTTCCCGGAGGGTACGGCGAGCAGAGCGGTACTTCTATGGCTTCGCCGAATATGGCAGGCGTCACCGCGATTGTCAGAAATTACGTAAAAGAGCAATTCGGCTTGCAGGGTGTAGAGTTGAACAACCGCGTCATGCAACTTATCATGAGTACGGCAGGGTTGGTATACGACCA
>CAYWML010000055.1:0-8680 GCA_964459515.1 uncultured Clostridia bacterium
TTCTCGTGTCCCGACGTACTCCGGATCCCGCTCGCGTCTTCAAAATTTCGTCTACAGGCGTTTCACCTTCTTTGCGGCAACTTTCCAGTTGCTTCGACTATCCATCCGACTGCTATCTCGCGGTCCTTACCCCGACGCCGTTACGGCTTCGGTTTGGGCTTCTCCGATTTCGCTCGCCACTACTTTCGGAATCACTGTTGTTTTCTTTTCCTTCGGGTACTTAGATGTTTCAGTTCCCCGAGTTCCCCTCATACGCCTATCTATTCAGCGTATGATAACACGGTTTTAACCGTGCTGAGTTCCCTCATTCGGATATCTGCGGATCTCAGGATATTTGCTCCTCCCCGCAGCTTTTCGCAGCTTGTCACGTCCTTCTTCGGCGCCATGTACCAAGGCATCCTCCGTAAGCCCTTTGTAGCTTGATCTTCTCTCTCTTTCTACTCGTCTCTCGTTCTTGAAAATTCTATATTCTTTACTCGGCTAATTTGCAGCCTCTGAGCCTTAAAATTGCTTTTAACGTCTTTTGCTTTAACCAAATTAGCTTTACACAACTAATATGAAAATTTCTTTTGCCTTTCGTACTCGTCTTTACTTAGTTTCCTAAATAAATACTTTTCTATTTGCTATGCAGTTGTTAATCTTCCGTTGCAGACTCGACAGAGTCGTTCGCTGTCAAAAAACGCCCTCGCTTACCGACAGCTTAGATATAATACCATTAAAAAAGAATAAAGTCAAGCGTTTTTAGAAACATTTCGGAAGTTTTTGAAAAAAATTCTTCTTTTTTTGCGGTAACGGCACATAACCGCCACAGAAAAGAAGCAGGCGTTTTTTATCGCGACGCCCTACTCCCTTGCGCGCAAAAACTCGACTTTATATATAATATTGTATAGAAAATCGCGTTTTATGCCGCGCGCGCCGTATTGTTTTCAGCGACAGCCGCCGCAAGTTTTGCAATTGCCGCTGCATTTTTTGCTCGGCTTGCCCGTCGCCGAATACATCGCGCCCGAATAATCCCGTTCCGTTTCGCCGCCGCAATCGGGGCAGCGCACGGCGTCCGTATACACGCGTACGAGTTCCTCGAAACGTTTTCCGCAAGTTTTGCATTTGTACTGTAAAAAAGGCATACCCTCACCTCGTTTGTGCCGATAAAAATATTATACCCCTGAAAAAGAAATTTTGCAACCGATTTTCAAGCCAAACGGTTGCAAAAAACATAATTTTATGAGATACGGCAAAGATGTGTGCATTTCCGCGCGGCGTTCGGCGAAATTTTACAAAATCGCTTTGCCTTGCAAGAAGCTGTCGAAAAAGCCTTTTACGTCCGCACCATCACGTTCGAAACAAGCGACGAGATCGCTCGGCGAAGCCACAGCGTACGCGCATGCGCGAAAATATCGCTTTAAGCCGCCAAAAAACTTCTTATCCCCGATACTCTTTCGTAGCGAATCGAACATTACCACGGCTTTATCCACCGCCAAGCATTTATATTCGTACTCGCTGAGATATTCTTTCAAATGCCGCGTCATGCGCGTGTCCGACCTGCCGAGCACGCTACCGTACACGTCGTAATAAGCCCGATATTCCCGCAAAGCCTCCGAAACCAACTCCGTGCGAGAAAGTCCGTATTCCGTATGCCGCTCGAAAAACACCGTCGCGGAATATTCCGCCAATCCCTCGTCCTGCCACGCGTTTTCGACGGCGTCGCTCCCCACGACTCCGTACCACCATTGGTGCGCCGTTTCGTGTGCGATTGCGCGCGCCGCCTCCTCCCCCGTTAAGTCCGCCGACAACATGCTAAGGCACGGATACTCCATCCCCCCGAAACACAAACCGACCTGCGCCGCCGTATAACTATCGTACGGATACGCGCCGAACGTTTCTTCGTAAAAAGCGAAAGTCTCTTGCAAAGTCTGCAACGTTTTTTGCGGTTCGGGATCGGCATAATAGCAATATCGCAAAGTTTTTCCGTTGACTGCAGTGCGCGCTTCGCGGAAGCGATCGGACAGCACGACGGCAAAGTCGCGCACGTTCGTCCGAGCCATGGTATACTCCTTTTTGCTTTCCAACACCCGTTCCGCCGTAATTTCGCCCGTAGAAGCGACGGTGTATTCCTTGGGCACGGTGAGCGTCATCGTATACGCGGCGCACGAAGAACAAAACGGATCGCCGTCCGAATAATATACGTTTTCCACAAATTCGCCGTCCTTTATCGCACATAAAATCGGGTAAAAATTGCCGAGATTTACCGTATGTTCCGCCACGCCCGTTCGGTGATTGACCATGGCGAGCTTCGTCGTGAACGCGATGTCCAAAACGATTTTATCCCCCGTTGAAAGCGGCGTTTCCAAAACAACGGAAAGAATATTTTCGTCCTCGCCCGTCACCGACCAATTTTTTGCGCCGCTAACGCTGGAAACGACGATTTCCCCGTAGCTTTCGCCTTCGTAATACGCGGCGGATTCCCAAACGGCGGATACGGCGCGATAAAGCGCGTTTTTTCGATAGGCGTTGGGATATAGCTGGAATTTCAAAACGGAAAAAGTTTGTTCTCCGCCGTTTTCTATCGTGCATTTCACCGTACCCGTAAGCGTGCGAAACGCAGGCACGTATTCTGCCGTAATCTCATACCTGCTATCGACGAATTTCGACTTCTTGCAATTCGTAAAGCCCACGCACGCGCAAGAAAGAAACAACAACGCAAAGAGCGCGCTCCATATTCTTTTCATGACTTTCCTCCGCGCGTTATTCCATTTTCGCGATTTCTTTTTTCAACCGCATAATAATCTTCTTTTCCAAACGGGAAATATAGCTTTGCGATATACCGAGCAAATCGGCGACGTCCTTTTGCGTCATTTCCTCGCCGCCTCCCAAGCCGAAACGCAAAAACATAATCCGCCGTTCCCGTTCCGTCAATTTTTTCAAAGCTTCTTTCAGTTGTTCTTTCTCCGCGTTCGATTCGATGTCTCCGTACACGCTGTCCGCGCTCGTTCCCAAAACGTCGGAAAGCAACAACTCGTTGCCGTCGAAATCGGTATTCAACGGCTCGTCAAACGAAACCTCGCTTTTCAGGCGCGCCATACGGCGAAGATACATGAGTATCTCGTTTTCCACGCACCGAGAAGCGTAGGTGGCAAGCTTGATATTTTTATCCGTGCGGAACGAATTGATCGCTTTAATCAGCCCGATCGTACCGATGGAAATCAAATCGTCGTTTTCCACGCCGGTATTGTCGAATTTACGCGCTATGTACACGACCAAGCGCAAATTGTGCTGAATCAACTCCGCTTTGGCGCTTTCCCGTTCCGCCTCCTCGTCGGCTTCCGACAGCAACCGCAACATACGCCTTTCCTCCTCTCGCGAAAGCGGCAACGGCAACGCTTCCCCGTCGCCGCAGACATAAAACACCGTCCCTTCCTCTCCGCATATCTTTCGTAAAAACAGCCGCAATCGCTCCGTCCAATTCATACCTCGTCCTCCCCGACTCCTTCCAAAAGCCGTGCGTTAAGCAATATCGTATACTCTTTCGATACTATATGCCGCGACGGCGCGAAATATACCCTGCTTTTCCGCCATTTTCCATCCGCAAAAACCGATAATTCAGCCGCGTACAACGGCACGACAGCACTGCCGCTTACCGTATGTATTTCCATTTCGTCGCACACCTGCTCCTCTCCTTTTTGCAAAAGTCGCGCATTCCAAAAGCGGAATGCGATATCGGGAGAAACGAAACAAACGGGAACACCGTCTTTTTCGGCGCGATTTCCGCTGTCGAAAAATCCCGTCGCGCAAAAATCCTCCCCGTCAAAAATCACGCGACATTCGTATAAATCGGCAACGCGGCGGCGACGAGCATACCAACTTCGCAACAACCACCAAACGAACGGCAAGCCGCAAGCAAACCCGACAAGCACGCGTCCGAAAGGCATTCGTCGCAAGGAAAAAGCCTCTCCGTCCGCGGAAAACATACCGTAAAAACCGATAATTCCGCCGCCGAAACCAAAGCTCCACAAAAGGAAGAAAAAACACGTCAACGCACACCTGCCCCATTCCTTTCTCGTTTTTGCGCGTTTACAGCACAGCAGCGGCAACAGCACGCCGCACGAAATTTTCGCCAGCGTACGCCACCCGTCGGCGAGCCGTATAAACGGAAACGCCAGCGCAAAAAGCGCGCCTACCGTCGCCGCCGAAAACAAACGAAACCACGACACGGGCATTTTTGCCGACCGCATCGACAACCAAAGCAGCAAAAAATCGAAGAAGAAATTCTCCAAAAAGGCATACTCAATATAAATCTCCATATCGCCGCTCCTACGCAGAATTATACAGAAACGCCCTAAAAAAATAAAAACGCCTTTTGTCGAAAAAGCGTTTTTACTATCGATTGCTCCGCCGCTTAAAAAGCGTTGCGGATATATTCTATTTTTCCGTCGGAAAATACCTCGGCTACGTCGAAACGCGCGTTCGGTTCTTCGCCCGTTTGCAAGCCGTAAAAGGTCGCTATGCGATAATATCGCTCCCGTTTTTGCCGCGTTACCGCCTCCGACGGCGCGCCGTACGCGTCCGAAGCACGCGTTTTCACCTCGACGAACACGATTTCGTCTCCGTCCGAAGCGACGATATCCGCCTCACCGAACGGGGTGCAATAATTCTTTTTCAACAGTTTGAAACCGCACTTTTTCAAGTACGCCGCAACCTGCTTCTCTCCTTTTTTGCCTAAAATTTTCTTGTGAAGGTCTTGCGGTGAATTTGACATATCCCGTGCTCCTTAATCGCCTGTATATGCGCCGCCGTGCCATAGCCCTTGTTCTGCTCGAACCCGTACTGCGGATACGTTTTCGCCAGCTTATCCATAAGCGTATCGCGATACACTTTGGCAACGACACTCGCCGCGCCGATGGAATAGGAAAGCGCGTCGCCGTGCACGATACTCCTTTGCGGCAAATCGATATCCAAAGTCATGTTTCCGTCCGTCAAAACGATCGCGTCCTCGCCCGTGCGGTCGCATTCCTGCAATACACGCTCGATCGCGCACTTCATGCCGAGGCGCGTCGCCTGCAAAATATTTATCTCGTCAATCACCGCCTCGCTTATTTCCACGCAAGCGAAAGCGATCGCGTTGCGGCGCAACCGTTCGTCTATTTCCGCACGGCGTTTCGGGGTAAGCTGTTTGCTGTCGTCTACTCCTTCCACGATTTTATCCGCCTCCAAAGGCATGATAATCGCACAACAAACCACCGGACCTGCCAACGGTCCTCTGCCCACTTCGTCCACGCCGACGATATAGCGATACCCCTCGGCAAGAAGCCCACGTTCGATACGCAACTTCTCCTCGGCATTCCATTTTTTTCTCATACAACCCCCTTAAAACGAAAAGTCCGCATAGTCCGCCGCGTTTTCCAACGTAATTCTGCCCGTCCTGCCCTTTCGGAAATCGTCCATAATCGCCTTTGCGCCGCGTTCGTAATCGAACTCGCCGCCGCGGAACAGAAAGCCCCTGCGTTTGCACACAGCCTCGTACATGCCCAACTTCTCCGAAAAATCGGTGATACCGTACCGCTCCGTCAAGCACTGCGGATACTTTTCGGCAAGCTCGCCGAGAAGTTCCAAAGCGACGTCGTCCATATCCAAAATATCGTCGTTGATACTGCCGATATAGGCAAGGTGACGGGCATGGTATTGATTATCGAAAGCAGGCGGCATCGTGCCCGGCGTATCCAACAAATCGAACGCGCCGCATTTCAACCAACGCACGTCGCGCGTAACGCCTGCCTTATCCCCCGTCTTGGCGCGTTTTTGTCCGCCGAGCAGATTGACAATCGTGCTCTTCCCCGTGTTCGGAATGCCTGCCACCATAAAGCGGAAAGTACGATGCAAGCCCTTCGCTTCCGCGCGAGCGCGCTTTTCTTCGGTGATCGCATGCAGCCGTTGCAACAGCGCGCGTTTCGTCGCGACGTTCGTCGAATCGCACTTCAACGCATACCTGCCCCTATCCTCGAACAATTTCAAGAAAGCGTCGGTCTTTATCGGATCGGCAAGATCGGCTTTATTCAAGACATATAAAATCGGCTTTTCGCCGAAAATGCCTTGCAGATTTTTATTGACGGTCGCAATCGGCGCGCGCGCGTCCAACACGCAAATCACGCCGTCGCACAAATCCCGTTTTTTCTCCATATCGCGCATGGCTTTCGTCATGTGTCCCGGAAACCATTGTATATTTTTCATCTCGTTTACTCTCCCAATAAATCGGGACGATTCTTTCGCGTAATTGCCAACGCTTGCTCCCTGCGCCACGCGTCCACCTTGGCGTGATCGCCGCTACGCAACACTTCGGGTACAGCCAAACCGCGATACACCTGCGGCCGCGTATACTGCGGATATTCCAAAAGATTTTCGGAAAAGCTTTCGTCCACCAGCGAAGAAGTGCTGATCACCCCGTCCACGTAGCGAGAAACGCAATCCGTCACGACCATGGCCGGCAACTCTCCGCCCGTCAACACGTAATCGCCGATGGAAATTTCCTCGTCGATGAACAAGTCCAAAACGCGTTGATCCACCCCTTCGTAATGACCGCAAAGCAACAAAATACGCTCGTATTGCAACAGCTCGAATACTTTTTGTTGCTTAAATACCTGCCCTTTGGGCGACATGTAAATGCGACGCGCCTTATGTTCGGGATCGATCGCCTCTATCGCGCTGCCGATCGGTTGCGGCAACATGACCATGCCTGCGCCGCCGCCAAAGGGATAATCGTCGCATTTCAAATGCTTATCCTCGGTGTAGTCGCGTATATCGACGACGTTTATCTCCACCTTTCCCGACTTTTGCGCCCTGCCGAGGATACTCTCTCGAAGTGCGGAAAACATTTCGGGAAACAAAGTCAAAATATCGATTCTCATGCCCGTTTCTCCGTTACAAAATCGCTTCGACGAAGCTCTTGGAATCGAACGGCTCCAAATCGTCTATCTTTTCGCCTACGCCGGCAAAAATGACAGGCAAACCCAATTCTTCGGCAAGCGAGAACACAAAGCCGCCCTTTGCCGTGCCGTCCAACTTCGTCAAAACGATACCGTCCAGTTCCACCGCCTCGTCGAACACGCGCGCCTGATTGACAGCGTTTTGCCCCGTCGTCGCGTCCAATACCAACAATTTCAAGAAATCCGCTTCGGGATATTCGCGCGTGACCACGCGATCCATTTTCCGAAGCTCGTTCATCAAATTGTCTTTTACGTGCAATCTGCCTGCCGTATCGACGAGCACGACGTCCGTCTTCTTCGACTTCGCGGAAGAAACGGCGTCAAAAATCACCGCCGAAGGATCGCTGCCCTCTTCGTGTTTTACGATACGCACTTTGGCGCGCTCCGCCCAGACGGAAAGCTGTTCGCTCGCCGCCGCGCGGAAAGTATCCGCCGCCGCCACCGTCACCGTCTTTTTCTGCGAAAGGAAGTATTGCGCGAGCTTCCCTACCGTCGTCGTTTTGCCCACGCCGTTCACTCCGACGAGCATTACCACGCAAGGATATTCGGGCGGCGTAACCTCCGCCGCTTCCAAAATATCCGTCAAAACGCCCCGAAGCAACTCCGTGACGTACTCTTTATCGCGTAACTTTTCCTCGACGGCTCTTTGTTTCACCCGTTCGACGACCGTTTCCGCCGTCGTAACCGATACGTCGCAAGAAATGAGAATTTCCTCCAACTCCTCGTAAAACTCGTCGCCTAATTTATTGCTCGAAAACAACACGCGAAGCTTTTCCGAAAGATTCGCTTTCGTTTTCTTCAACGCGCCGAACAGCTTACCGAATATACCCATGGCTGTATTCACTCCTACTTTTCAATTTCAAAAAACGGCGGCTGCGCCGCGCCTGTCGAGGCGACGTATACCGCCGTTTGTTCGTGTTTTTTTACTCAACCGTACCTGCGCCGAGCTTGGTTTCCACCTCGGCAAGTTTCACGGATACGATCTTGGAAACGCCCTTTTCCTGCATCGTCACGCCGAACAGCGTATCCGCCTGATTCATCGTCGGCTTTCTGTGCGTGATGACGATGAACTGCGTATCCGTCGAGAACCGCTTCAAATACGAAGCAAATCTATCCACGTTGGCGTCGTCCAAAGCCGCCTCGATCTCGTCCAAGATACAGAACGGCATCGGGCGAGCTTTCAAAATAGCGAACAGAATGGCGATTGCCGTCAAAGCGCGCTCGCCGCCCGACAACAGCGAAATCTTCGTAAGTTTCTTTCCGGGAGGGCACGCCACAATCTCCACGCCTGCCGCCAACGGATCTTCCACTCCCTCGTAATCGATCTGCAACTCCGCTTTGCCGCCGCCGAACAACTCCTTAAACGTGACTTTGAAATTCTCGTTAAATTCAAGGAAGCCCGCGTCGAAAATACGCAACATTTCACCGCGAATTTCATCCAAAGCCGACTGCAAATCGTCGATAGCCGACTGCAAATCGTCCCGTTGCGTGACCATCTCTTCGCAATGCGTTTTCTCTTCCTCGTACTCCTCCACCGCGTGCGGATTGACCGCGCCGAGCATGGTGATTTTCCGTTTGAGCGCGGCAATCGTCGTCGCCGCTTCCTCTACGTTGAAATTCTCCTTGCGGAGGGGCAAGCACCCCTCGTAATCCATGCCGTACGCCTCTTCGATGCGTTGCCGCATATTTTCGAGGTTGGTGTCGAT
>CAYWML010000056.1:0-8492 GCA_964459515.1 uncultured Clostridia bacterium
GGGTATGGGTTTCAAGCCTGCGTTTCGCGACAAGCCTTGCGGCTTTCCGCGAGATTGCCGCGTCGCTTTGCTCCTCGCAATGACGAGGAAAGGCGGACATGTGGGTATGGGTTTCAAGCCTGCGTTTCGCGACAAGCCTTGCGGCTTTCCGCGAGATTGCCGCGTCGCTTTGCTCCTCGCAATGACGAGGAAAGGCGGACGTGTGGGTATGGGTTTCAAGCCTGCGTTTCGCGGCAAGCCTTGCGGCTTTCCGCGAGATAGCCGCGTCGCTTTGCTCCTCGCAATGACGAGGAAAGGCGGACATGTGGGTATGGGTTTCAAGCCTGCGTTTCGCGACAAGCCTTGCGGCTTTCCGCGAGATCGCCGCGTCGCTTTGCTCCTCGCAATGACGAGGAAGGCGGAAACGGGGGCTTTACTCGAAAACGGGGATTGTAGCAAGGTAGAGTACGTCCTCGCGATCTGCCGCTTCGCCTTCCGCGAGAACGAAAGCCTTTTTGTGGATAATGCCGCCTGCTTTTTCCACCAACGCTTCTAAGCCGCTGAGCGACGCGCCCGTGGATACCACGTCGTCTACGATACCGACTTTTTTGCCGGCGATGAGGTCTACGTCGTGCTTGGAAAGGTAGAGCTTTTGCGCTTTACCCGTCGTGATGGAGGACTCGATTTCCACTTCGATGCCGTCCTGCATATACAATTTCTTGCTCTTGCGCGCCACCGCATAGTACCGCTGCCCTAATTCCCGCGCGGCGCAGTGCGTCAACTGTAACCCTTTCGATTCCGCCGTGATCAGCACTTCGCAATCACCGAGAAGCTTGGCAAGCTCCTTGCCACAATGCTCGGTCAGCGCGCTGTCGCCGTGCAGATTGAAAAAAGCAATTCCCACGCCGTTCGGCAACGTGAGAACGGGAAGGTCTGCTTTGAAACCGCAAATATCTACCGTATGAACTCTCATGGTAAAACGCTCCTTTATTGTTACGCTTATACGGGTATTGTAGCATATTTTTTCGGAAAAGTAAACAGACGACGGGGGATTTTGCAAAAAAGCGTAAAAAAAGTTTTTTTCGGCGGTACGGAAAGGCGCGGCGGCAGGTTGACTTTTTTCGCGGCGCACGCTATAATATTAGGCAAGGAGGGGCGTATGAACGAGATAACGGAAATTTCGCCGCAGGTGAAAGACAAACGGCGTTGCAACGTGTATGTGGACGGGCGATTTTGTTGCGGACTCACGCTGGAAACGGTAGTGCGCGGCAGGCTGAAAGTCGGGCAGACGGTGACGGCGGAGCGGTTGGCGGAATTGCAACTCGAAAGCGAGAAACATACTGCGCTCGATAAAGCGTTGTCCCATTTGTCCGCAACGCGCAAAACCGAACGGGAGATGCGCGATTTTCTTGCGAAAAAAGGCTATTTGCCCGCCGTGGCGGATTATGTTACGGAAAAATTGCGCGCGTACGATCTTCTCGACGACGGCGCGTACGCCGAAGCGTATACCGAACAGGCGGTCCGCACGAAAGGCGGCCGTTTGATCCGCGCGGAGCTAAGGCGCAAGGGCGTGGGGGACGAAGCCATCGACGCGGCGTTGTCGGCGGTTTCCGAAGAACAGACTTTGTCGGCGGCGAAAACGCTCTTGGAAAAGTATATGCGCGGCAAGGAAACGACCGTGCAAAATTTGCAGAAAGCGTATCAATATTTATTGCGGAAAGGTTTCGATTACGAAACGACGAAAAGCGCGTTGGCAGAACTTGGCGAATTGTATGAAGAATAGGGGCAGGTGTGTCTTGAACGAAAAAATCGAAATAGAACGGTTCGACGAAATCGATTCGACGAACGCATATGCGAAAGAGAAAATCGCCGGCGGGCACGAGAGAATCGTCGTTGCCAAGCGGCAGACGGGCGGCAGAGGTACGAAAGGGCGGTCTTTTTCTTCGGAAGAGGGCGGCGTATATCTTTCTCGCTTGTCTTTTCCGTCGGACTTGCCTGCGCGGGCGGCGTTTACGATTATGGCGGAGGCGGCGGTTGCCGTGTGCGAAACGTTGCGCCGTTTCGGTTTGCGCCCCGTAATCAAATGGGCGAACGATATTCACGTGAACGGCAAAAAAATTTGCGGCATATTGATCGAAAACGTGCTTTCCGGAAAATTCGTGCGCTCGTCGATCGTCGGGATCGGGTTGAATGTCAACAACGCTTTGCCGCCCGAATTGGCGGACATCGCCACGAGCATACGGCTGGAAACAGGCAAGACGTTTTCGACGGAAGAAGTCACCGCGGCGTTGATAAAGGAGCTTTCCAAACCGCATTCCATGGCGGCGTATCGGGCGTATCTCGGCTATATGGGGGAGCGCGCCGTTTTGCTCTTCGCGGACGGCGCAAAGGAGGCAACGTTGCTTTCTGTGGACGATACGGGCGGTTTGCTGGTGCGGATTGAGGAGGAAATACGACGGGTGACGGCGGCGGAAGTTTCCGTGCGCGTCGCGAAGGAGAAAGTATGACGACGATTGCGGATAAAGAGTTCGTTCGGCGTTTGTTGCCGAAACGGACGCGCGTTTCGCATAAAGGGACTTACGGCAGAGCGGCGATCGTGGGCGGCAGTATGACGTATACGGGCGCGGCGTATTTGTCGGCGGCGGCTTGTTTGCGCTCGGGCGCAGGGTACACCGCGTTGTTTTTGCCGCGTGAAATCTTGCCTTACTACGTGTTGCGCTTGCCCGAAGTTTTGCTTGAATGCGTTTGTGACGGGGGTAGGTATGCGTTTAACGAGGAAAACATGCAAAAGTTGCTCGCTTATGACGCCGTCGCTTACGGCATGGGTATGGGCGTTTCCGAAGAGGTCTGTCGCGGCGCGGCATGGTTGCTTTCGCTCTACGAAGGGAAGCTTGTTTTGGATGCGGATGCGCTGAACAGCTTGGCAAAATATGCGGCGGATATACGCGCGCTGTTCCGCGCAAGCCGCGCGGACGTGATGATAACGCCGCACGTAAAGGAGTTTTCGCGGTTGACGGGGTGCACCGTCGAAAAAATAGCCGCCGCGCTTTCGGATTCGGCGACGGCTTGGGCTGCGGAAAACGGCGCGACGGTGGTTTTGAAAAGTTATTATACGGCGATTTCGGACGGGGCGAAGAGCTATCTTTCCGAAACGGGAAATTCCGGGCAGGCGAAAGGCGGCAGCGGCGACGTGCTTTCGGGGGTATTGGTCGGGCTTTGCGCCATGGGCGCGCCCACGCTTTCCGCCGGAATCTGCGGCGCGTATTTGACGGGCAAGGCGGCGGAGATTGCCGTGCGAAAAACGGGAGAATACGCCTTGACGGCGAGCGACGTTATTGCTTCGCTCGGCAGCGCGTTTTTATTCGTGACCGAGCACGCGCGCGAGGAGCGCGATGATGAGCAAGACGAAACCGAATAGGAGATAGTATCGCGGAAAGGGGGAGAGTAGGGAGGAGAGCAACAGCAATCCGCCTGCGGTGAGATATCGTTTCGCGCTGTCTTGCGAGAAACACAGTCGCAGTCGGCGACGGCGTTTTTCTTCGCGTGGCGGCTCGCCTAAATAGACTTCGGGCAGTTTGTCGTTTTGTTTTAAGTAGCGGTAGACTTCGTCGCCCGTTTGTACGGCAATGCCGAGCGTTTTGCACAGTGCGAGCGCGCCCTCCTCGATAGCGGCGCAGAAGAGCGTGCGCTGCTTGCCCGTGCTCAGGCGCGAAAGGGCGGCGACTTCGTCGGCTGTGACGGGTTGCAGACGGAAATGCAGAAAATAAAATTCATTCGGCGTATGCAAACGTAATTTCCCGAAGCGGCGCACGGGTTGCGCGATGTCTTGCGGCAACGGCTTGTTCGTCGGAGAGCGTTCTGAAAACGCGTTTCGGAAAAAGTCGGTTTTTGCGTCGTCGCTCAATAGGGCGAGGTGGAGCAGGAGCTTTTCTTTTTCCGCTTCGTCGGAGCGTTTCAGAAAGACGATTTTACGCCGACTTTGGCGATAGGCGGCGAACGCCGCGGCAAGCAGAACGCCGCAGACGACGCCGAGCGCGACGGCGACGAAAAAGCTTGCGCCGAGGTAACGGAAAAGACAGAGCGCGAACAGCGCGCCTGCTAAAAAAGTGAAAATAACGTCGGAAATAAAGGCTGATTTTTTCATATCGATATTTTTGACGAAATTTTCGCGTTTTAGACTTGAAAAAAGTAAAAAAATATAGTATACTGTACGTAATAAGATAAGAAAGGAAGGCGTATCGTGAAAATCGGTATTTTCGGCGGATCGTTCGATCCCGTGCATAAAGAACACGTCGCGGCGGCGCGTGCGGCAATCGCTTGTTTGGATTTGGACAAGCTTTTTGTCGTTCCGGCGCGAAAACCGCCGCATAAACCGAGCCGCGTTTTGACGTCGAACGCCGCCCGTTTGGAAATGTGCCGCTTGGGATTTGCCGAAGTTCCGAAAACGGAAGTTTGCGATTACGAGCTGTCGCAAGAGGAAACGAGTTATACCTATCTTACCTGTCGCTATTTTCGGGAACGCTTTCCCGAGGCGGAGCTGTTTTGGCTGGTCGGCACGGATATGTTGCGCGATTTTCCGACGTGGCGTTGCCCCGAAGAGATTTTGAAAAACGTTACGCTTGCCGTTTGCGGCAGGAATGAAAAAGACGAATGGCAGGCGGCGGAACAGGCGAATTTTTCGGATAAATTCGGCAAAAAATTTGCGCGCGTGACGTATAACGGCGCGGACATTTCTTCTACGCGAATTCGTGTTTTGGCAGGGGCAGGTATGCGTTTAATCGAGTATACGCCTGCTCCCGTCGCGGCGTATATCGAGCGGAAAGGCTTGTATAAGCTCGTCGGTGCGCAAGAAGCGTTGGCGTTGGAAAACGAAGCGCGCCGCGCGCATAGTTTGCGTGTGGCGGAAACGGCGGCTGCGCGTGCTTTAATGTTGCGTATTCCCGAACAGACGGCGGTACAAGCGGCTTTGTTGCACGATTGTGCGAAAAATCTTGCGGCGGATTCCCCTTATCTCGTCGGGTTTTCCGCGCCGAGCGCGTGGGGCGAAGTGCCGCCGAGTGTGTTGCATCAATTCGCAGGGGTGTACGTGGCGGAAAAGCGACTCGGCGTGAACGACGAGGACGTGTTGAACGCCGTGCGGTATCATACGAGCGGCAGACCTGCCATGAGCGAATTGGAAAAATTGATTTTTCTTTCGGATATGTTGGAGGACGGGCGCGCTTACGAGGGCGTGGATGAACTGCGGCGTTTGTTTTGGGGAACGGGCGGCTTGGACGCGTGCTTACGCGAGGCGTTGCGGCGTACGATAGAATTTTTGGAAAAACGGGGCGCGGCGGTATATCCGTTGACGCGTCTCGCAGAAGCGTATTATAAAAAAACGGAGGTTTTATATGGCGGAAATAACGAGTAAAAATTTGGCAATTTCGATTTGCAAGGCGTTGGCGGATAAACGAGGCAAGGACATCGTTGCGCTGTACGTGCGCGAAAAAACCGACTTGTGCGATTATTTCGTAATCGCGAGCGGTAGCAACGCGCCGCAAATCCGCGCCATGGGCGAGCGCGTGGAAGAATTGGTGGAACGGGAACACGGGCTCGTTCCTTCCCGTACGGAAGGCGTGCGCGACGGGCGTTGGGCGGTCATCGATTACGGCGACGTCATCGTGCATATCTTTAACGACGAAACGCGCCTTTTTTATCATTTGGAGCGGCTTTGGACGGACGGCGGCAATCTCGAACGCTACGACGAAACCGCCGAAACGCTGTTAAGCGGCGGCGACGAAAAATAGGGATTGACGCGGAAAATACGTCGCGTTCGCGCTTGGACGTTTTACACGGCGTTTTCTAAAATCGTGGGGGCAGGTGTGCGCTCACGAAGCTTTTGAGGGCGGCTCGGCAGGCGGAAAGCAAATTTGCTTCGGCTTGTCGTAGCTTGCTTTTTTTCTGCGTTGTTTGCGTTCTACGATGTAGTAGATCGGTTCGGGAGCGCGTGCCTCTTCCGTCGGCGGCTTTTGCGGCTTTTTATCGCTTTCGGAAGGCTTGGCGGTTTTTTCCTGCTTGACGCACGCGTGCGTTTGTTTCCAGCCCAGCTTGGTAAGCTTGGCGATATGTACGGTGGCAAAACAGAGAAAAAACAGAATAAAGCAACCGAACAGACCGAGCCACGGTGCGGCGGATAGCAATGCGGCGCGCGGAATGCGAAATGTGAAAAAGTAACGGTTCATAGAGGAAAGTATACGGGATTTTTGCTGTCATAAATTGGTCGAAATTGGAATAAACGGGTATTCTTTGTCGCATACTCAACGTATGGAAACGCAATCAGAACAACGAGAAACGATTACGAAAGCAGGCGCGCCGTCGGGCATGGTATTGTCGCCTTCCGACGCGGCGGAGTTTCGCGCTTATAAGAGGCAAAAGAAGATTCGGGAGATTCGCGCGGCGATCGCCGCCTCCGCCACGCCGATCGGAAACAACGGCGACGTGCAAAGCGTTTGCGAACGGGCGGTGCGCTTGCGCCAAGCGGCGGTGGTGGCAGAACCGATTCGCTTGCCGCAGATCCTGCCCTATTTGACGAGGAACGGTATTGCCGTCGATTGTATCGTCGGCGGAAACGGGGAAACGCTTGGCAAAGTGAAGGCGTACGAGGCGCGTTTGGCAAGGCGTATGCGCGTGGGGGAAATCTCCGTTGTCGTTGCGCCCTCTCTGCTTTCGGCGTGCCGATATACCGAGATAAAGCGCGAGTTAAAGCGTGTAACGAGGGCGGCGAAACGAGTCGCTTGCAAGGTGTACGTCGGCGATTGCCGAAATTACGCCGCCGTGGCAAGGGTGGCGCGTATCGCTTCCGAAGTGGGCGCGCGGTATTTTTGCGTGCCCTATTTTTCGGGGTGCGAGCGGTTGCGCTTGGATTTGACGGGCGGCTGTAAATTGGAGGTACGCGCGGTGGAAGATTTGGAGACGTTTCGCAAAATGACGGAGGCAGGTGTGGAACGAATCGTATCTTCTCATATCGGTGAAATCTATGCGGCGTGGAGCGAAGAAGCGGAAAAAGATTTGTCGCAAACGTATGCCGATAAGGCGGAAAAGCGCGCGGAAGAACGCGGAGCGGCGCAAAGCGCGAAAGCGGCGGAGACGGAGCAGGAGAAACCGTCTGCGCTTTTGCCGACGGCGGCGTTGCCCGTCGCGCGTGAAGATCTTAAAGCTCGTGCGGAAGAAAGACTTTCTTAGCGTAAATATTCTTGCCGAAATTGTATCGCAGGTTCTTCCTGCGGTATTTTTCTATGCTCGCGCGCATACAGTATGCTATGAAAAGAATGTGGATAGCGGTATCGACGGCGTTGGTCGTCGGGTTTGCAGGGGCGGTCGGGACGTGCGTACGCGCGCTGTTTCAAACGAAGTCCGCCGCGGCATCGGAAACGAACGGCATGACAGTCGTGGTAGACGCAGGGCATGGCGGCGTGGACGGCGGCGTAACGGGACGGAATACGGGCGTAAAGGAAAGCGATTTGAATTTGTCCGTTTCTTTTCGCTTGAAAAGCGCGCTCGAAGATATGGGTTTTTCCGTCGTCATGACGAGGAAAACGCAGTCGGGCTTGTACGGAACGGCGACGAACGGGTTTAAGAAACGGGATATGCAAAAACGGAAGTCGATTATCGAAGCTGCAAAGCCGACGTTGGTGATTTCCGTACATCAGAACTATTATTCGTCGCGTTCCACGCGCGGCGGTCAGGTATTTTATCGCGCTTCGGACGAGGCGAGCCGCTCCTTCGCGACCTCCTTACAAGACGAGCTGAACGCTTTATATAAGACGGAAAGCGTACGGGAACGCACGGAAATGGCAGGGGATTATTTCATGCTTTCGTGCGCGCCTTGTCCTTCGGTAATCGTCGAGTGCGGCTTTTTGTCCAACGCCGAGGACGAACGTTTGCTTTCTTCGGCGACGTGGCAACAACGCTTGGCGCAGGCGATCGCGGACGGAACGCTTGCGTATTTCGCGGCGGCAGGGGCTTGAACACGGAATTCTCGGAAAAAAGCGCGCAATCACTTGTTATTTTTCTTCCGTTGTGTTATAATAAGGAAAGAAAATGCGGAGGTGTCGGCATGTTGACGGAAAGACAACCGTTGCAGAAAACGGAGGCGGCGCAGTTGAATCCCGTTGCGTTGGCGTTTGTCGGGGACGCGGTATATTCGCAGTACGTACGGGAACGGCTCGTGTTGTCGGGGTGCGGCAAAGTTTCGCTTTTGCAACGCACGGCGGCGGACATCGTTTCCGCTACGGGGCAAAGCGCGTTCGTGGACGTGCTTTTGCCGCGTTTTACCGAGGAGGAAGCGGATATATTTCGTCGTGGGAAAAACGCGAAAAAGGCAACGAAGAGCAAGAGCGCGTCGAACTTGGAATATAATCGCTCCACGGGTTTCGAGGCGGTTCTCGGCTATCTCTATTTGACGGGCGACGAAGCGCGCCTTCGGGAGCTGCTTGCTTACAGCCGCGCGGAGACGTACGAGATAAAGGAAACGG
>CAYWML010000057.1:0-8306 GCA_964459515.1 uncultured Clostridia bacterium
GAAAAGTAATTCTACATTCTAACTGTTGAAATTTGCATTTTTATCAAATTCTAAAGTTAGAATGCGAAAAAAAGGTATAATTATCCCTTAAAACAAAAAGAGACCACTTCACCTCTAATTATTAAAATTGTGTAGCATAATTATTATATCACTTTTTTTTCAAAAATACAAGTGTTTTGGAGTAATATTGTCGCAAGAATATGAATTTTTTGCAAAGAATTTTGCTTTTTAATCTACCTATCGTTCCGTAGCGCTCATCTTTTGTTCCGTTGAAGCCACCTATCGTTCCATTGATAGGGCTTTCGTTCCGTAGTGGAGTGCAAAAAATGAAAAAAAGCCCTGCAAAAGCACCGTTTGATGCTCCTATAGGGATAACTACTTGCATTACAGTATGAAAAACGCTCCTTTATATAAAGAAAAAAGGTCTGATACTTATCGTATCAAACCTATGCTTTTCTTATGGCGCAGAGAAAGGGATTTGAACCCTTGTATACATTCCTGCATAACACGATTTCGAATTAGCTATTCTCGTCATGTAAAAAATCGTATTTGGCATAAATATCGCCGCCTGTTTCGATGTTTTCCGTTAATCCGTTCAAGACAAAATCTTCTATTGTTGAACCGAAAAATGAGGCTATTTTCATGGCGAAAAGAAACGATGGAATGCGTGTTCCATTTTCATAAGCCGAAATTGTTGCTATGGGGATTTTAGTTGCCGTCGCTACTTCTTTAAGGGATAATTTTGCATATGCACGTATTTCCTTTAAGGATTTCGCAAATGCATCTTTTATTTCCTCTTCTTCGTACACTTTGTTACTATCAGCAAAAATTATCATTTCGCCGTTTTTAATATTAAAATAAGTATCCATGCTTACAGTATACTACAATCGTAGAATAAAAACAATGTTTTTTACGATTGTAGAATAAAAACGCTTGACATTCTACTTTTGTAGATGTATAATACTCTTAATCTACTATTGTAGATTATAGGTATGTACAAGCGAAAAAAACAGTAACAAACTCTTAAGGGAGGTATTATATACTTTTTAGTCCTTTGTCGCATACCGCAAAGGACTTTTATTTTATCAAAATTGCGTACCCCGTTCAATACGGGATAGGCAAACGGGGAAGCGTTTGCCCCCCGAAACGCCCGT
Organism: uncultured Clostridia bacterium; assembly: GCA_964459515.1. Lineage (GTDB taxonomy): Bacteria > Bacillota > Clostridia > Christensenellales > Borkfalkiaceae > Scatosoma. The sequence continues at coordinate 1,155 of CAYWML010000057.1, forward strand.
TTGGGGGTTCGGGGGCAACGCCCCCAACTTAACTTGATTAAAGGTATTTATTGCGAGATTATGAAAGATAAATTTAGAATAAAAAAATTCAATAGACGGCTTGTGTTATCGGGAAATGTTCTTGAGTACTATGAATATGAAAAACCGATAGTGAAAGGCTTAAAAATGAAATTGATTGGTAGAGCCGCTTCGGCATTTACTTCAGAGGAAACGAAAGCCGAAAACAGAAAGAAAACAGCTCAAAGAAGTAGAATAACTGTTCGCCGCTATGCAAATGCTAATCCTCAATTATCGAAATTTCTCACTTTGACTTTTGCGGAAAATCAGCAGGATTTAGCTGTTGCGCGTTATGAATTGGATAAATTTTTGAAACGCGTAAAAACGAGATACAAAGATTTGCAATATATCTGTGTGGTGGAATTTCAGGTAAGAGGAGCTATACATTTTCATATGCTCTGTAATCTTCCGTATGTATCAGCAGAAGAGCTTGCAGAATTATGGGGAAACGGATTTATAAAAATCAATCGAATAGACAATGTCGATAATGTAGGAGCGTACATAACAAAATATATGACGAAAGAAACATTCGATGAGCGACTTGCAGGTAAAAAATGCTATAGTATGTCAAAAAACCTGCAAGTTCCCGAAGAATATACGCAAGACGAAGACATAGACGAGGTGTTGGAAAATCTCGAAAATGTAATTCGAGTTAATTCCTCTGAATTTGAAAGCGAGTATTACGGTGTAGTGCATTATACGCAAATTGTTTGCAGTGAACAACCGAAAAAGCCGAATGCTTTTCGAAGATTGCTAAAGCGCTTCGAAAATCGTTTAACGCCATTGCCCGATAGTACGCCAACGCCGTTTGATTAGCCGAATTATCTATTGCTCGGCGTGCGCCCGATAGGGCGGTTTTGCGATAGCGTAGCCAGAGGCGTGGAAGTTAATTCGTGAGAAGAAAGTTGCGCCATAGCAGGCGGCGTATGCCTCCGTTGCGAGGCGATGGCAACAGCGATTACCTCTCTATATTAAAAAGCAAATTAAAGAAATATAATCGATGATAGTAAAAGGAATGGAATTAGAAAATATAAAGCTTGGAGCTTGGCTCGATATATGGTTCGAAACATATAAAAAACCGTACTTAAAGCCGTATAGTATACGGAATATTGAACAGCAAATTCGATTGCATACGCCGCTTTGGTTGAAAGAAATGCCTATAAAAAATATTGCTTTATTCGATATTGATAGAGCTTTAATGTCTATACCGCTTGGGCGTACTCGAAAATACACTCGTCAAGTATGGCATAGTGCGTTTAGAAAAGCGCAACAGCTTGGTATAATTGATAATAATGTGCTAACGCTTAGCGATGATATCCGTTATAAGAAACAATGCGGTAGGGCATTGACGATGACGGAGCAAAGTGATTTTCTGAAAGCTTTGCAGGGAAAGCGGTACGAAAATATAATGCGCTTTTATCTGTATACGGGAGTTCGTCGAGCGGAAGCATTGGCGCTTGAATGGTCAGACATCGATTATGATCGAAAACTTATTTTGATAAAGGGAACAAAAACCGAAGATAGCTATCGCCATATATTGCTTACCGATGAGGTGCAGGATATTTTGGAGCGGCAACGCATGCAAAACGAAGCTGAAAAAGATAGCCGTTGGGAAAATAAACGCAACGGATATGTGTTTGATTACTCTCTTGCCTATCTATCGCAAGCATTTAAGAAAATATGCCCTAATCACCATTTACATGATTTACGGCATACATATATAACTCGCTGTGCGGAATGTGGCGTTAGCGTGGCTGTTTGTCAACAGCTTGTGGGACATAGTACGGCGGATATGACCATGAATGTATATACGCATGTAATGGACGAATTCAAACGAAAAGAAGCGTTGAAATTTACAATATATCCGAAGTATTAAAAATCGTATTAGTATAAAACCGCAAGAAAAAAGGACTACGGCAAAAACGCTGAAGTCCTTTATTTATCTGGCGCAGAGAAAGGGATTTGAACCCTTGTATACATTCCTGCATAACACGATTTCGAATCGTGCGCGTTCGACCGCTCCGCCATCTCTGCAAACAGCTTTTATATTATATCGCACTTTTGACAAAAAAGCAACTGTTTTTTGACGGAAAATTCGTTTTTCTATAAAAGCTTTGAAAAATTAGATGGTTTCTACGTTGATCAAGTTGGAGTTTCCGCTTTTTCCGTTCGGTGTGCCGCCCGTAATAACGATCGTATCGCCCTTTTTAACTAAGCCGCTTTGCTTGGCTATCTGCTTTGCAAAGTAGAAAAGAATGTCGATAGACGTGTATTCGTCGGTGATGGCCGGCAGAACTCCCCAACTGAGGGCGAGCTGTCTGTAAGCGTGTACGTCGGTCGTGATGCCGATAATATTGATATTCGGGCGAAAACGGGAAACTTTTCTTGCCGTGCCGCCCGTACGCGTGCATACGACGATTGCGCTGGCGTTCAAGTCTTTTGCGAGTGTTGCCGCAGAGTGCGAAAGGGCTTCGGACGTCGTTTCGATCTCAAACTTGTCGATCGTTTGGATATATTCGATGTGTTTTTCGGCGTGTTCCACGATTTTTGCCATAGCGTTTACCGATTGCACGGGGTGTGCGCCTGCTGCCGTTTCGCCCGAAAGCATAACGGCGGAAGTGCCGTCGTATACGGCGTTGGCAACGTCGGATATCTCCGCGCGAGTAGGACGCGGATTATGGATCATGGATTCCAACATTTCCGTAGCCGTGATAACGCGTTTTCCGTGAATGCGGCATTGGTTGATGATGTGCTTTTGCGTATTGGGCAAATCGACGTAGGGGAGCTCGACGCCGAGATCGCCGCGCGCGACCATGATACCGTCGGAAACGTTCATGATGTCCAAAAGATTGTTTACGCCGGCGCGGTTTTCGATTTTTGCGATCACGTCGATGTGCGAGCCGCCGTGCTGTGCGAGAAATTCTTTCGTTGCGATGACATCTTGCGCTTTCGACACGAAAGAGAGCGCAACGAAATCAACGTCTTGTTCGATGCCGAAGAGGAGATCTGCCTTGTCCTGCTCGGACAAGAAGTCGAGGTGCAACTCTTTATCGGGGAAGAACATGGATTTCTTGCCGGAAAGTTCGCCGCCGATTTCCACGACACAATGCACGTTGGGGGCTTTTACTTTCGTTACGCGAAAAACCATCAATCCGTTGTTGAGCAAAATTTTATCGTCGGGGAGCAAGTCGTCGCAAATGCCGCTGTAAGAAACACTTACGCGTGTTTCGTCGCCTTCGATGTCCTCCGTCGTGAACGTGAACTCGTCGCCGTCGCGGAGTGTGATTTTTCCGTCTTTGAAAGTCTTTATGCGAAATTCCGGTCCTTTCGTGTCCAAGAGAATGGGCAGCGGCAAACGCTTTTCGTCACGAACTTCTTTAATCATCTGAATGGTTTTCTTGAAGTTCTCGTGCGAGCCGTGGGAGAAATTCAGGCGCACGATATCCATGCCTGCGTCTGCCATTTTGGAAAAAGTTTCCTTGTTGTCGCTGGCAGGGCCTATGGTGCAGATTATTTTTGTTTTTTTCATGATAAAACTCCGTCTTGTAAAACATTTTCCGTGAAACACGGCTAAAAAAGTCAAAATCGACCTATTATCTACCGCTACATTATACAACGAAAGAGTGTGAAAAGCAATAGATATTCTTTCATAAATATAGGCAATTCTTTCGCGTAAGAAACATAGGCGAAAGCAAGATGAAATATAGCGAAAGTCGGCGAATAAAACTTTTTTCGATTTTTTGAAAATGCGTAGAAAAAAGATGATTTTTTTTTGAAAAGGTGCTATAATGATATCGTTTGAGTTTGCTATACGGTCGCGGGGTCTTATGACCATGAGGAAAGTCCGAGCTGCATAGGACAGGGTGCCTGATAACGTCAGGCGAAGGCGACTTCCGGGATAGTGCAACAGAAATAAACCGCCGATCGGCTTAACGCTTGCGTTTTGAGTTTTTCTTCGGAAAACGCCCGTTCGGCAAGGATGGAAAGGCGAGGTAAGAGCTCACCGATATCGTGGTAACACGATATGCCATGTAAACCCCACCCGCAGCAAGATTGGGTTTCCGTCAATAGGGCTGTCCGTCCGACGGATAACCGTGAATATCGCTGGAGCTTATCGGCGACGGTAAGCGTAGATAAATGACCGTACACGACAGAACTCGGCTTATCGGCAGACTCAAACTTATTTTGCGTAAAACTCCCTTTTTTATGACGAAAAAGCGGAGTTTTTTCTTATAGCACGTCTACTATGCCTGTCATAATTGTTATTTCACGCATAGTAAAAGCAGTAAAAAGCAATGCGTATTATGTCAGACATAATTATTATGTGTGATATAGTACGTGTGGCGTAATTCACTTAAAATAGGCTTTTGGCTTGCTAAAACAAATAATTTTTGCATAGTACAAACTATTTCGCACATAGGATAAGGACAGCGAGGTGTGGAATGTTTTTGGAATTTATTTGGTCGTTTTTAGGGAAAATTCTATTTTTTACGGGTGCAATCGGGACAAAAAATTCTTTCCCGAAGCCGCTTTCCAAAGAGGAGGAGGAGCGGTGCTTGCAATTATGCGCGGAAGGGGATAAAACGGCAAGGGAACTTTTGATACGGCACAATATGCGGTTGGTGGCGCATATTGCAAAAAAATACACGGGCGCGGCGGAGGCGGACGATTTGATCTCGGTGGGGAGTATCGGGCTTATCAAGGCAATCGATACTTATAAGGCAGGGCGTGGCACGGCTTTGGCTACTTATACGGCGCGTTGCATCGAAAACGAGATACTTATGCTGATACGGGCGAATAAAAAGCACAAAAACACGCTTTCGTTGTCCGATCCCGTCGGAACGGATAAAGACGGCAACGAGCTTACGCTTATGGATTTGCTCTTTGAGAAAGAGGATTGCGTATTCGAGCAGGTGGAGTGTTCCGTGCGACGCGATAAACTGCTTCGGCAATTGCAAGAAATTCTTTCGGAGCGGGAATATACGATATTATGTCTGCGCTACGCCTTAAAGGGCGGCATTCCGTTGCCACAACGCGAGGTCGCGAATATTATGCGGATTTCCCGTTCGTATATATCCCGTATCGAAAAGCGCGCGATCGAGCGATTGCGTAGCCAACTTCGTGCGGAAGATTTTTTGGAGTGAGAGGGAAAAACGGCGTGTTCAAGGGCAAGAAGCGGTGCGTTTATGGCACATGGTAAGCGGATTTTGTTTGTGCTTTGCGGCGAAAGCCGCTTTTTTGCATTCGTCGGGAGAGCCGCGGAACGCATACTCGGAATACTTGCCTCCGTTTTCCGCCTAACGGCGGAGATTGCCGCAGTCGCGCGTATCGCGCTCCTTCGCAATGACATACCGTCCCGTCATTACGAGGAGCGAAGCGACGTGGTAATCTCGTGGCAAGCCTATGGCTTGCCGCGAAAGACAGGTTCGGGGTACTTGCTCGCGTTTCCGCCTAACGGCGGAGATTGCCGCAGTCGCGCGTATCGCGCTCCTTCGTAATGACATACCGCTCCGTCATTACGAGGAGCGAAGCGACGTGGTAATCTCGCGGCGAACCGACGGCTTGCCGCGGAACGTAAGCCTCGTTTCCGTTCGATGAAAAAGGGGATTTTTCTTAAAAAATAAAAAAAATCGAAAAAATTTCAAAATATTTCTTGAAAACTGTTGACAAATTTTGCCTGTAGTTGTAAAATGAAAATGGCAATTGGTTCAAACACCCTATAGGGTGTTTTTGCCGCGCGTTATATTAAAAGGCTGAAAGCCTATAACGCGCGGCAAAAAAAAGAATTTACAGGCAAGGAGGCAGAAACATGAAAAAACACAAAAAAATCCTTTTCGGTGTATTGGCTATTATGGCGAGTGCGGTGCTTTCCGTTGGCTTTTCGGCGTGCGACCATACGTCAAGCAGCTCTGCGGAACAATCGAGTTCGTCGGCAAACTACAACAGTAGCGAAACAGAAAGCTCGTCGGAAAGTCCGCGCGAAAGCAGTAGCGAAACGGGCAGTTCATCGGAAAGCTCAAGCGAAAGTAGTAGCGAAGCGGAGAGCTCATCGGAAAGCCCGATTGAGAGCAGTAGTGAAGCGGAGAGCTCTTCGGAAAGTTCGCGTGAAAGCAATAGCGAGGCAGATAGCTCGTCTGAGATTTCGTGTGAAAGCAGTAGCGACGATAAAAAAGACGATGGTTCTTTCGAGGATTCCGATTATGCAACGGATTGTGTGAAATATACGATTTCCGAAGACGGACTTTCGGCAAGTGTTACGGGATACACGGGTTCGCCTACGAAGGTGAAAATCCTTTCTACATATCAAGATGTTCCCGTGACGAGTATCGGTGAGAGTGCGTTCGAGGATTGTCACAATTTGACGAGCGTGGTCATTCCCGATAGTGTGACGAGTATCGGTGCGTGGGTGTTCTATTATTGTAGCAGTTTGACGAGTATAGAAATTCCCGACAGCGTGACGAGTATCGATAGTAGTTGTGCTTTCTTTATGTGTAGCAGTTTGACGATTTATTGCGAGGTAGCAAGTCAACCGAGTGATTGGAATAGCAATTGGAATTCTTCTTGCCCTGTTGTATGGGATTATAAAAATAACGATGTTGCCGATGACGGATATATCTATACTATGGTGGATGGTATCCGTTACGGAATTAAGGACGGCGAAGCAACCATCGTACGGCAAGCGGGCAATATACAAACGGCAACTATTCTTGCAAGTATTACGTATAAAAATGCTACTTATATTCTCAATCCACATTGTAGCGTGTTCGTCCGCATTGAAATCTTCTGCGTATTCTTTTACACTGTCCTTAAATCTATCTTTTTCTGCATAAAAGAAAAAATCCTCACCGGCAGGCGAGTATTGAGAAAGTATAACGTCGTTTTTATCGGTTAGAACGTTCCAACCTAATTTTTTACATATAGTCTTTTGTTTTCTTGTCATTTGTCATCTCCTAATTTCAACGATACCGTCTTCGTATTCGTGAAAACCGCCGAAACGGAATTCTTCGCCGTAACTCTTGTAATCTATGTAATTTTCAAGACAGTCGGGGATTTGTATGCAATCTACTTCGTGTAAAAAGTAGTAGCCTAAATCGT
>CAYWML010000058.1:0-8216 GCA_964459515.1 uncultured Clostridia bacterium
CGAACGCTCCACCACCGATACTCGTCACACTGTCGGGAATTACCACGCTCGTCAAACTGCTACAATCTTCGAATGTACCATATTCGATACTCGTTACGCTGTCGGGGATTTCTATACTCGTCAAACGTCTACAATATCCGAACGCATAATCACCGATACTCGTCACGCTGCGAGGAATGTTTATACTCGTCAAACTCTTACAATTAAAAAATGTATCGTCGTTTATTTTTTGTAAATTCTTGCTAAGCGTTATCTCGGTTAAATTTATACAATTACAGAATGCCGAATCGCCCAAAGCAAGCGTATTATCGGGAATTACGATACTCGTCAAGCCGCTACAATTATAAAACGCCGAGCCACCGATTTCCTTCAAATTTACCCCCAATGTTACCTGCGCCAAATTCGTACAATCATAGAATACTTTATCACCGATACTCGTCACGTTTTCGGAAATTGCCATACTCGTCAAACCGATACAAGCATAAAATGCACTATTTCCGATAGAAGTCATAGTCTTCGGCATTTCCACGCTTGTCAAGCTACGGCAATAAGCAAACGCCTCTTCGCCGATTGATGTCAGTTTATTACCAAAATTAATATTCGCCAAATTATAGCAATTATAAAACGCGCTGTTGCCGATCGTCTGCACATTTGCGCCGAGGGTGAAATTCGTCAAGCCGTAGCAATTATGGAATGCGTACGAACCGATCGTGGCAATACCCGTGCCGAGCGTGACGTCCATCAAATTATCGCAATTACGGAACGCGCCTTCGCCGAGCGCGGTATAGCCGTTGCCGAGCTTCACGCTCTTCTAACCGTCTTTATCGTCAAAAGCGTAGTTGCCTACCGTCGCAACGGTCACGTTTTTATAGGTATCGGGCAAAACAAGCGTTTCGTCCTCCCCGTAATATCCGTCGATACGATACGCGCCGCCGCTCGATTGCGACAGCGTATACGGCAAGGTGGTCACGTTGCAACAAATGCCGCTTTCTTCGATATTATAGGTCTGATACGCCTGCAAGTCGTTCAAGGTAGCGTACAAAGTCTGCACGCCGATTTGCGATTTTACAAAATAGTCCGTCGTCCAACTCACGCCCAAAGCGACGGTTTCTCCGTCGTACACGAAAGAAACGGTATCGGGCAAACCGATCTCCTCCACTGCGCCGTCATAGTCGATTTCCGCCGATAAAGTCACGCTCGTGCCCTTTTCGTTGTCGTCCTTGAAAATAGGCTTAAACGAGCAATCCTTATCCCCGACGACGAAATCGAAATCGGGCTTCGTGCTGACGATGTTGCCGTCTTTATCTTCCCAGTGAGAAAAGTGTTTGCCTTCGGGCGGCTCGCCGGGATGAATGGTGCAATGGTCGCCCGGTTTATATCTGCCGTGGTCGAAACCGTCGTCGTGATGGCCGCCGTCGATATCGATCTTATAATACGTATCGTTGGCAAGACGGTCGGTTTCATATTTGAAATTATTTTGCGCCGCGCCGCCGTAATCGAGCATATTGTCAAACAAAGCTTCTCGCTCGGGCGTCAAGTCGCCTTTTTCACGCATAGTGTATACGTATTCGAGAACGCTGAATTTTGTCACGTCGCTGTAATACGCCACGCCGTCTATTTCCGTATACGCGCGTGCGAAAACGTCCGTCGTCATCTTTTTCGCCGCCAAACCTGCCGATTGGAAAACAAGACAATTTTTCCCGTTTATCGTCTTAGTGCCCTTGTCCGTCGCGACGTAGTCTTGCGTACCGTAAGCGTACGTTTCCGAGACTTCGTCCCAGAAAAGCATTTGTATCGGATATTGCGCGCGGTCGAATCCGTCATTCGACACGGCGTACAATATGTAGATCGAATCGGAATAAGAAACGTTGTTCGATTCGATCGAAAGCGTAACCGACGGGTTAGGCGTATTCGTTTGCGCGTTTTCCGTCTGTGCCGCTTCGGCGTTCGCCGTCGGCAGGACGTTGTTCGTAAACGCATATACGCCGATTGCACTGCTGCATGCCATAAGCGCGAACATAGCCCCGATCAACAATTTGTTTTTGAAAATCGTTTTCATTTTTTTTCTCCTTCTTACCTTTATTTTTTTTGCTTAGAATAGTAAGGCAACGCCGCACGAGCGCACGCGTTGCGGTATTCTCTTAGGTCCAGCCGTCGTCGTTATCTACGTTGTCGTCGGAAAATTCGCTTTCGCTTGTACGAATAACGTCGTCGTAAGATAGCCATACAATTATAATTTTCGGTTCTTGATACATTTTCGTTTGCTCCTTTAAGATTTTTTGTTTTTTAGGTCCAACCGTCATCGTCCGCGTTTTCGTCGGAAAACGTTTCTCCGTCCGAAAAATTATTTTCTTCCGCACTTCCGTTTTCCGTGTTCGTCGCGGTACTGCCACCGTCGTTTTGCATATTCGACGAATTTTGAACGGTAGACGAAGCCTCTGTGCCGCTTGCGCCGACAGACGAGCTTTCGTCCTTATCCCTGCAAGCCGCAATACCGACGGACAGCATTGCACTCGCCGCGATTGCCAACACGCCGAAAAGGATTTTTTTGCGTTTTCTCATGTTTTTCATCTCCTCGCTTATAAAATTTTTTTTGAGCCGCGTGTTTATATGGAATATTTCGGTTACCGCGCGCTTATTCGCTCGTTCGTATAAACACGCGGCTCTCACCCCTTATAGAAATAGGGGTGAGAATTTCTCGTTTTTTATTTAATAATTACATATAAAATTCCGATTTGGTTTCGCGAGAAAAGAGTTTTGCCAAGGTCTTTTCGCAACGTTCGCGATAACTTGTGCCGTCGTCCTCGCCGTAACACAGCTCGTATACAGCCGTCGTAAGCGGTAAATCCACGCCGTACTTTTCACCGAGAGCCTTCATTGCAGCCGAAGTCGGCACACCCTCCGCAAGCTTTGCGAATTTCTCTCCTTTCACCAACATTTCGCCATACATGCGATTATGCGAAAACTTGCTGAACAACGTCGCTTCGTAATCGCCGAGGTGTGCCAAGCCGTATGCCGACAATTCGTTGCCGCCCATGGCTTTTATCAACCGCGCGACTTCGCGCGCGCCACGCGTCATAAGCGCGCCCTTTAAGGCTTCGTAACCGCAACCGTCCAAAACGCCCGCAACAATCCCCATGACGTTTTTCGCCGCCGCGCCAAGCTCCGTACCGATTAAATCTTCTCCGTAGTAAAAACGGATAAGCTCGCTCTTAAACTCGTCGGCGAGCCGTTCTTTCAACGCTTTATCGGCGGAATCGATGACCATACAATTCGGAATGCCCTGCGTAAAGGCTTGAATATGCCCGGGACCGACCCAAACGGCGATACGGTCCTGCGAAATGCCGCTCTGCGTAAGCACCTCGGAAAGCCGACAGCCCGTGGAAACCTCTATGCCTTTCATGCAAAGCACGAAATTCTTGTCCGACACGTCGTACGCCGTAATCCGCTTCATAAATCCGCGCAAGCCCTGCGACGATATGGAAATGATAATCGTTTCCGCACGAGAAACGGCTTCTTCCAAATCGCAAGTGAGCGTGATACGCTTATCCAGCTCTACGTACTCGTTTTTGCCCGTTTCTGTCAAAACGCGATACGAATAGTCGTCCTCAGGGCCCCAAGAATATACGTCGTGCCCGCGGTTGCAAAGATACCAAGCGATAAACGAGCCCCAACGCCCACAGCCCAATACCGATACTTTCATAATAGAATTCCTCCCTATTGTTTTACATCTTATTACGCTCGACAAACGCGCGTGCCAGCGTGACTTCGTCCGTGTATTCGATTTCCGAACCGACGGGAATGCCGTGCGCAAGCCGTGTAACGTTGACGCCGAGCGGCTTTATCAATTTTGCAATATACATCGCCGTAGCGTCTCCCGAAACGTCGGGGTTGGTCGCCACGATGACTTCTTTTACGTCCTCCGATTGCAACCGCGACAGCAATTCGCGAATGCGAATATCGTTCGGTCCTACGCCCGAAAGCGGATCGATTACGCCGTGTAACACGTGATATACACCCTTAAATTCGTGCAATTTCTCTATTGCAGCGACGTCTTTCGGTTCTTTCACTACGCAAACTACGCTATGTTCCCTCGCACGGCATATCGCGCAAGTGTCTTCCTCGGTGAAATTGCCGCAAATTTTGCAATATTTCACTTTGCGTTTCACGCCGAGAATCGCGTCGGCAAACGCGCGCGCGTCCGCTTCGGACATATCGATGACTTTGTAAGCGTATCGTTGCGCCGTCTTTTTGCCTACCCCCGGAAGCTTTGAAAATTCATTGACAAGCTTCCCGATCGGCTCGATAAAAATTTCCATGCGTTAGATCATTCCCCCGAGCGCGCCCATATCGCCGTATTTGCCCATCTTCTCTTCGTAAACTTTGTCCGCCTTGGCATAGCCGTCGTTAATTGCCGCCATAATCAAGTCTTCGAGCATTTCCACGTCCGTCGGATCGACAACGCTCTCGTCCAATTCGATACCGTTGATAATCTTCTTCGCGTTCATATACACCACGACCGCCTCGCTCGCCGCCGTGCCGACGATTTCCCAATCGTCCAAAAGTTCCGCCGTCTTTTCCATCTCTTCCTGCATCTTCTGCGCCTGTCGCATAAGATTTTGCATGTTGCCGTTGCCGCCTTTGAATGCCGCCATAGTATTCTCCTCCAAGCTGTTTATTTAATATCGATTTTAACACCGCCGAACGTTTTTTGAATAGCGTTCAGTTTTTCCTGAAAATCATCGGACGCCCTGCCGCGCAAGCGCACCGCATAATTATTTTCCAGCCCCAACCCGTCAAACGCCTGCGCGATCAAATCCGCGTGTTCGGGCTTCGATAAAGAACGATAAATCGTATCGCTTTCCGTATACAAAACGAACGTTTCACCCTCGTACGTCGCGTCCAAGTCCATACACAACGTCAACAGCACGCCGTTTTTCGCAAGTCTGCGAAGCGCGCGCAAAAAGCCGCCGAACGTCGCTTTCGGATCGCCGCTTTGCGCCACGCGTATGCGCGATTCCGATTTCGGTTTTTCCGCTACGGGCACAGCCGCAACCTCGCGCGCGTCGGGAGGCGGCGTTTCGTTTTTCGCCGTATATCCGCCGAAGAACGAGCCGTTCGAAAACAAATCTTCGGGGGGAGCTTCCATTTCCGTCGGAAAATCTCCCTCGCTTGCCGACGAAGCAACGTTTTCTTCGTCGAAACGATTTTCAAAAGCTTCTTCGTCAACCGCTTCTTCCACAATTTCCGAAATAACGTTCGTCGCAGACATACCCCCGTCGTTTTGTATAATAGACGCATTTTTCAGTTTTTGTTCCAACGCGGAAATTCTCGAAAGCAGACTTTCCATATCGTAGTCCGTTTGCGGCATAGCCGCTTTCCATACCGCCGCCTCAAAAAGAATACGCGGCGAAGCGGAATATTTCAAACTTTGCTCCACTTCGGCAAAAATCTCCGTCACGCGCAACAAACGGTGTCCGTCCGTCGCTTTTGCCGTTGCCGCAACTTCTTTGTACATATTTTCGGGGAATGCGAGAATACTCCGCCCGTCGCGGCAAGTCTTTGCCACCGTACACGCGTTGAGAAAATTCAAAATATCCCGCAACAACAATCCGACGCTTTTCCCCGCCGACAGAAAAGCTTCCGTCTGCTCGAACGCGGCAGTCGCGTCGGCGTCCAAAATCGCTTTTCCGAGCGCGGCAATCGCCGAAAAATCCGCACTGCCGAGCACCGCCGTAACATCGGCGTAAGTGAGTTTTCCGAGAGAATACGAAACGCAAGTATCGGCGACGGACAACATATCGCGTACGCTCCCTGCGCCCGCGCGCGCGATCGCCGCGATTGCTTCCTCCTCATACGTTTTGCCGATGCTGTCGAACACGTACCGAAGGCGCGCCTCCAGATCCGCTTGCGGAATCAACTTAAAATCGAAACGCATACAACGGGAAAGAATGGTGGCAGGAATCTTTTGCGCCTCGGTCGTGGCGAGAATAAACACTGCGTGACGAGGCGGTTCTTCCAACGTTTTCAAAAGCGCGTTAAACGCCCCCGAAGAAAGCATATGCACTTCGTCGATAATAAACACTTTATACTTCCCTGCGACGGGGGGATATTGCACCTTTTCCCGAAGTTCGCGCATTTCGTCCACACCGTTGTTGGAAGCGGCGTCAATCTCCGTAATATCGAGATTGGCAGGATCTTTCAACGCGTTGCAACGTGCGCATTTACCGCAAGGCGAACCGTCTACGGGCGTATCGCAATTGATTGCCGCGGCGAAGATTTTCGCAATGCTCGTTTTACCCGTACCGCGCGGACCGCAAAATAAATACGCGTGCCCTATGCGCCCCGACTGTATTTGATTTTTCAACACGGTTACGATATGCTCCTGCCGCACGACATCGTTCAAGCTCGTCGGGCGAAACATTCTGTATAACGCCAAATATGCCATTTGTATACTCCCTTACTTCTTCAATAATTCCTGTAATTTTCGTTTACTTCTTTGAATGGCGTTATCCACGCTCTTCGCCGATTTTCCCGTCATTTCGCAAATCTCGCCGCAACTCATGCCGTCCATATACATCGTCGTCACCTTAAACTCGAAATCGGATAAAGCACGGCTCATGCGTTGCCGAAGCTCCCTTTTATCGTCGCTTAAAATCAATACGTCCTCGGGGCTAAGCCCGGAAAAGACAAGTTCTTCGTCCACGAATGAAACGTAGGAATTTAGCGGCACGTTCTTTTTTCGCGCCGCCGCCTTCACCGCGTCGATAATCCGCCGCGAGATACAAAGCGAAGCGAAATTGCGAAAGCTCTGCCCCCCTTCGCGATAATCGACGACGGCATTATACAGCCCGATCATACCCTCTTGGATCAGATCCTCCGTTTCGCCGCCGGCAAGAAAGAAACCGCGCGCGCAACCGCGCACAAGCCCTGCATACCGTAGCAAAAGCTGCTCCGTGGCTTGCTTGTCCCCTGCCTGCGCCGCCGCGACCAGTGTTTCGTCGTTTTGTCGATTTTCCTCGTTTTCCATTGTTTTCTCGCTTATTTTCTTCGATTACGAACAACTTCGTACGCCGCTATGCCCAGCGCAACCGAAGCGTTTAAGGAATTCACGTTCCCTTGCAGAGGAATGGAAAGAATTTTATCGCATTTCTCCTTCGTCAACCGTTTCACGCCGCTGTCCTCGCCGCCGACGATCAACGCGACGTTGCCCGAAAAATTCTCTTCGTAAATATCCTCGCCGCCTGCCTCCAAAGCGTACGTCCAATAACCTGCCTTTTGCAACTTCTCCACGGCTTGGTTCAAATTTGCCGCTTTCGCCACTTTGATATGCTCCGCCGCGCCTGCGGAAATACGAATAACGCTTTCCGTCACCGACGCGCCGCCCGATTTCGGAATCACCACGCCGTCCGCCCCGGCGCATTCCGCCACACGCAAAATACTGCCGAGATTATGCACGTCCTCGATCCCGTCGCAAAGAACGATAAAACCGCCCTTTTCGCTCTTTTTTTCGGCGATAATATCCTCTAAATCGAAATATTCGTACTCTGCCGTGAAAGCGATTACGCCCTGATGACGACGGCTTTCGCTCTCTTTATCCAAAACCTGCCTATCCACGAATTGTACGCGCACGTTCTTTTTACGCGCCTCGGCAAAAATAAGGGAAAGCGAACCTTGCGCCCCCTTTTCCAACATGATTTTTTCGATATTCTTGTCCGTTTTCAATAATTCTATAACCGCGTTTCTACCTTCCGTTTTCACTGCAAACCTCTTTTACCGAAAAGAACGAAGTACGTTCGTCCGCTCCGGAATTTTAAAATCTTCCTCCGTTAAATGTTCTAAAAGCGCTTGAATCCTCTCGATTTCGCCTGTAAAATATAAAAAACCGAGCAACGCCTCGAACCCCGTAGAACGGTTGTATTCGAACGACGACGCGCTTTTGCTTTTCGTCGCCTTTTTCGCATTTTTCCCTCTACGGAAAATATCCGTTTCTTCTTCCGTCAAAAGAGGGAGGATCCGCTCTATAAACGCGCTTTGTCCCTTTGCGGAAACGAGCTTTACCGCCGCCTTTTGAAAATCCGCCGCTTTTCCGCCGCCGTTCGCCGACAAACGCTCGCGCACGTACAGGGAATACACCGCGTCCCCGACAAACGCCAACGTTACGGGATTGCATTGCGCCGCTTCGGCTTTCGTCATATTTTTTCTATCTGTCAACA
>CAYWML010000059.1:0-7840 GCA_964459515.1 uncultured Clostridia bacterium
GTCGTACAATCGTACGCGAACCGAAAGTTTTCCTTTTGGACGAGCCGCTTTCCAACCTCGACGCAAAGCTCCGCGCTTCCATGAGAACGGAAATTTCCAAGTTGCACGCGCGTCTTGCTACGACGTTTATTTACGTCACGCACGACCAGATCGAGGCTATGACGATGGGTACGCGTATCGTCGTTATGAAAGACGGCTTTATGCAGCAGGTGGATACGCCGCAGAACTTGTACGATTATCCCATTAACCTGTTCGTTGCAAGCTTTATCGGTACGCCGCAAATGAACTTCTTCAAGGCTTCCACTTTGACGTGCGAAAACGGAGCGGTATACGTGAACTTCGTCGGCGGCAATCGTATTCTTTTGCCGAAGAGCGTCGTTGCGCGCATTAAGAACATCAACGAGTATTTGGATACGGGCAAAGCGATTACGCTCGGCGTGCGCCCCGAAGATATTCATCAGGATCAGGCGTTTATTGCGAATTCGCCCGATACGCTTGTGAAAGCGCGCGTGGAAGTCATCGAAAAACTCGGTGCGGAAACGCAGATTTATTGCGAGTTGGATTACGAAGGAAAGGAATCTTCCGTCATCGACAACTCCACGCAGATGATTGCGAAAATTTCCAGCCGTGCAAACGTCGTTTTGAACGACATCGTAGACCTTGCGTTCGACGCAAATCATATTCATATGTTCGACGGCGAAACGGAAGCGACGTTGCTTGCGAGAGACGGGGGCTATGAGCAGATCGAAGAGAATGCGGAAGGTTCTGCGTTCGTGCCGCCTACACCGCAGGAAATGCGCGAAAGAATCGAAAAGGCGCGTATCATCACGAAAGATATGAAGGCGCAAGCGAGAAAGGACGCGCGTATCGCTCGTATTAAAGCGAAGCAGGAAGCGGCTGCTGCGGCGAAAGAAGAAATAAACGTCGCGCCCGTTGAAGAACCCGAGGTTGCGCCCGTGGAAAACGAAACCGTTGAGGACGAAACCCAAGAATAATCTTTTTTACTGAACGTCTTGCCCGACCTATTTTGCAAATAGGTCGGGTATTTTTTTTTTGCCTCTCCGTTGTTGCGCGAGACGGCGTTTTCGTCCTCGTTCGTCATTGCGAGAAGCGAAGCGACGAAGCAATCTCGCGGCAGCCTACGGCTTGCCGCGGAACATGGGTTCGGAATACGCGCCTTCGTTTCCGCCTATCGGCGGAGATTGCCGCAGTCGCGCGTACCGCGCTCCTTCGCAATGACGGGCATAGGATAGGGGGTGCGGCTATCGCCGCAAAAAACGCCTGACGGCGTTGGGAGCGCAAGCGGAGCTTGCTTGAATGGGTATAAAGTGCGGCTATCGCCGCAGAAAACGCCGCGGAGCGGCGTTTGGCTTTTTTGCAGTGGGGCGTTGCCCCCTGCACCCCCACAAGGAACTATGTTCCTTGACCTCGGATTGACGCAAGCGGAGCTTGCTTGAATGGGTATAAAGTGCGGCTGTCGCCGCTAAAACGCCGCGGAGCGGCGTTTGGTTTTTTGCAGTGGGGCGTTGCCCCCTGCACCCCCACAAGGAACTATGTTCCTTGACCTCGGATTGACGCACGCGGAGCTTGCTTGAATGGGTATAAAGTGCGGCTATCGCCGCGAAAAACGCCGCGGAGCGGCGTTTGGTTTTTTGCAGTGGGGCGTTGCCCCCCTGCACCCCCACAAGGAACTATGTTCCTTGATTTCGGATTGGTAGGTGGCGGTTAAAAAGTCTGCAAATGCGTCAAACTGCAAGAAGAGGTGGCGCATGAAACGAAAGAACGGAAATCGTCCGACCGATCGGACAAACTTTATCAAAGGCGCGTTTTGGATAGCGTTCGGCGGTTTTGCGGCAAAATTGCTCGGCGCATTGTATCGCATTCCGCTTACCAACCTCATCGGCGGCTATGGCTTAGGGCTGTATCAGATGATTTATCCCGTGTATTGCATGTTGCTGACATTTTCCGCAACGGGTGTGCCGTCTGCCGTCGCAAAGTTGACGGCGGAGCGGATTGCCGACGGCGGTGACGGGCGCGACGTGCTTCGTTCGGCGGCAAAGCTCTTTTTATACGTGGGATTAGCGGCTACTCTGTTGATGTACGCGCTTGCCTTTCCGTTGAGTGCGGCGCAGGGGACGAGGTCGGTTGTCGGCGGTTATTTTTGGCTTGCGCCGTCGGTTGTGTTCGTTTCCTTGCTCGCCGTGTTGCGCGGTTGGTTTCAAGGCAGGAACGATATGTTCCCGACGGCGGCTTCCGAGATTGCCGAACAGCTTGTAAAAACGACGTTCGGATTGCTTTTCGCTTATCGTTTCCGTGCGAACGCGGAAAAAGCGGTGACGGCGTTGTTCTTTGCCGTTACGCTGTCGGAGGCGTGCGCGCTCTTGTTTTTATTCGTGCTTTATCGTCGCGTTTTGAAAACGACAAATGGGGTAAACGTTGGGAGTAGGTATTTGACGAAACGGATTTTGAAGTTGACCGTTCCGCTCGCTTTCGGCAGTGTTTTGTTGCCGATTTCCGCTTTGTTGGACAGCGTGCTCGTGCCCAAACTTCTGGCGGCGTACGCGCCGTCGCCTGTCAGTCTTTACGGATTGTTTTCCGGCGGCGCGGCGACCGTCGTCGGGTTGCCCGTGTCCGTCTGCTACGGGCTTGCCGCGGCGAGCTTGCCGCGCGTTGCGGCGGCAACGCGTATAGAAAACGCACGGGAACGAAAACGCGCGCTACGAAAACGCGTCTTGTTTTCCTTCGTCTGCACGGCGTTTTTCGGCGGTGTAGCCGCCGTCGGAGTGTACCTTTTTGCCGAGCCTGCCGTTCGGCTGATTTTTCGCGGTTTGTCCGCAACCGACGCGAAAACGCTGACGGAGTTGATACGGGCGCACGCCGTTGGCGCGTTCTTGTTGCCTTGCGCGCAGACTTTATCGGCTTGTTTGACGGCGCAAGGCAAGCCGCAATACGCCGCTTCGTCTTTGCTTTTCGGCGTGGCGGCGAAAACGGCGTGTTGCGTGCTGTGGGTTCGTCAGCCGAAGTTTTCCGTTTTCGGGTTGGCGTATGCGACGAACGTCTGCTATTCGGTTGCCTTTTTTTTGAATTTCGTGTATAATATCGTCGTATGGAAAAAAACGACGAAGGAAGGAAAAACAGGTTGATTACGGTAATCGGATTGGGAGTGGAAAAGGACGATTTGACGAAGCGCGGAGAGGCGGCGATTTTGTCGGCGGCGCGCGAAGGGCGCGCGATTGTCGTGCGGACGGCGAATACGCGTTCTTACGAAGCCGTGCGTGCGCTCGGCGTTCCGCATGTTTGTTTGGACGAGGTGTACGCGCGTAGCCGCAATTTCGCTACGCTTTCTAAAAATCTCGCGAAAGCTGTAACGGATTACGGCGACGGAACGGTGTATCTCGTGGACGGCGCGGCGACGGAAGACAATTCCGTGAAAGCCCTTTCCAAACGCTTGCGCGGAAAGTTGGAAATTATCGACGGCGTTTCGCGCTTGACGGCTTTGGTGCGCGCCGCCGCGTGGCAGGGTTGTTCGTATACCGCCGTTTCCGCTTACGAGTTGGCGGAACGCGCTGCTTCGGGCGGACTTTCGCTGCCGCTCGTCGTGTATGACTTGGACGATCGCGCTTTGGCGAGCGACGTCAAGCTCCTGCTCGGCGATCGTTTCGGCGAAGAATTGCCCGTGCTGTATCTTGCGGACGGGCACGCGAAGAAAACGCCGTTGTACGCGCTGGATCGGCAGGAACGTTACGATTATACGACGGCGGTGGCAATTGCGGAGACGGAACTTTTGCAAAAGCAACGCTTTACGTTGGACGACTTGCGCGAGATCGTCGTGCGCTTGCGGAAGCCGAACGGCTGTCCTTGGGATCGGGCACAGACCTGCGACAGCATAAAAATGTCCGCCGTGGAAGAGGCGTACGAGTTGGTGGACGCCATCGACCAAGACGACGACGAGAAGATTTTGGAAGAGTCGGGGGATATCGTTTTGCAAGCGGTGTTCCACGCCGTGATGAAAGAGGAGACGGGCGCGTTTAATTTGACGGACGTTTTGACGGGGATTTGTAAAAAACTCATCACGCGCCACACGCATGTTTTCGGGCAAGACAAAGTGGCGGACGGCGGCGAAGCCTTGTCCGTTTGGGAGAAAAATAAAATGACGGAGAAGCACCAACATACTTACGCCGACGCTGTCAACGACGTACCGAAGTGCTTCCCTGCGGCAATGCGCGCGCAGAAAATCGGAAAACGCGCCGCTAAGGCAGGCATGGATTTTGCGACTGCGGAAGCCGCGGCGGAGCGTTTGCGGGAAGAGCTGAAAGAGTTTTTCGCCGCGTACGAAGCAGGCGACGCGGAAGCGGCGGAACGGGAGCTGGGCGACGTGCTGTTTGCGGCGGTGAACGTCGGCAGAAAAGCCGATTGCGATTGCGAAAAGGCGTTGAAAGAAAGCGCGGAACGCTTTGCCGCGCGATTTACCGAAGCGGAACGGCTGGCTTTGGCGGACGGGAAAACGGTAACGGAGCTTTCGGAAGCGGCTTGGGACGAATACTATCGTCAGGCGAAAAACGCACTCGCGGAAAAACACGCCGAATAAAAAAACGGGAGGGGCAGGTATGCGTTTACAGCCGCTTCGGATAGGAAACGTCACCTTGAAAAACAACGTCCTGCTCGCGCCGTTGGCAGGCTATACGAATTACGCTTTTCGGCGGCTTTGTCGCGGCTACGGGGCAGGGCTTTGCTATACGGAAATGGTCAGCGCGAAAGGCTTGAAATACGGCAGCGAGAACACGAAAGAGCTGCTGTATACGGACGAGGCGGAGGGGCTTTGCGCGGCGCAACTGTTCGGAAGCGATCCTGCTATTTTGCGCGAAGCGTGCGAAAACGAAGCCCTTGCGCCCTTTCCGATCGTCGATATCAATATGGGCTGCCCCGTGCCGAAAATTTATAAAAACGGCGAGGGGAGCGCGTTGTTGGAAAATCCGCGCCTTGCCGAAAAAATCGTTTCGGAATGCGTGAGGAGCGGAAAAATCGTCACCGTCAAATTTCGTATCGGTTTGGACGAAACGCGCCTCGTGACGGCGGATTTCGCGCGGCGTATGGAGAATGCCGGGGCGAGCCTTATCACCGTGCACGGCAGAACGCGCGATAAAATATACGCAGGCGACGTGCACTTTAAGGAGATTGCGGCGGCGAAGCGCGCGGTGCAAATTCCCGTCGTTGCCAACGGCGGCGTGTTTTCCGACGAGGACGCCGTGAGGTTGCTTGCCGAAACGGGCGCGGACGGCGTTATGGTGGCGCGCGCCGCATTGTTCGATCCGCAGATATTTTGCGCGTTGACGGGTACAGCGAAAGAAAGCCGCTTGGAAATGCTCCGAAAACAGCTCGAATGGACGGGGCAGGTATTCGACGAACGCTTTACCGTTGTGTTTATGCGAAAAATGGCGGCGTTCTATACGAAAGGTATGCGCGGCGCGGCGGCGTATAAAGAAAAGCTGTTTCGCACGCAGACCGTGGAAGAGCTTTCGCGGTTGATAGAAGAAATTTGGCAGGATTGCCCTTGACAAGATATTTTTTTGGACGGTGTACGCCGTCCTTTTTTTGGGTTGTCAAAAAATACGCGTGACGAGATAATGGAATAAAATCCCCTGCAAGAAACTTCGTTTCTTGCAGGGGGGGGATAAAATATGAAAAGCAAGTGTGATCTATTTTGTATACGCCGCCAACGGGCGTTTGCGCAACGGGCGATTATTCGTCCGCGCTGTCGTCGAAGTCGTTCTCTTCGGGGCGATAATTGTCGAAAATTTCCGCGGCTTCCGCGGCGTCGTTCGCCTCGTACGTATCGGAACTTCCCGTATAGTTCGAGAATTGCAGGTTGCCCCCGTCGTAAGCGTTTGCGCCTATTTCGTTGCCGTATTCGTCCAGCAGATTTTTTTTGATTTTCTTCATTTTGCGGCGCAACTTTCCGTAGTAGAAGATTACGAAGAAGAACAGCGCGCAACCGATTGCAAAGGAGAGCCATGCGCAGCAGGAGAAACGAATATTCAGCGGTTGCATGACTGTGTTTATTTCGGCAAGTTCGTCTGCGCTTATTTCGATGTTGTCGAAGAGCCAAGACGGTTGATTTTTAAGCAACGATATTGCGGTGGACGGAATAAGCTGCAACACGATATAGGGGATAGATCCGAGCAAAATCGGCAATTTCAGCTTAATCGCGTTGTTTTTCATGCCCGTTTTGACGAGAATTTTCAAAATTAAATACGCCCACGTAAAGAAGCTGAACAGAATGACGTAGCCGATATACTCAAAGACGAGTGCAATGATTTCCACGGAGTCGTCCAATTGTTCCATAAGGCTTTTCGTGAGCTCCGCTTTCAGTTCTTCGCTGATTTCTGCAGCTTCGTCGGAGCTGCTTTGCTCGCCGCTCGCCGCGAGCGGCGTGACCGTACGCATACCCTCTATTTCCGTGGAATTGTCGTTTTCCTCGGAGCTGTTGATAAGCTCCGAAAGCAGTTTGGAAACGAAGCCGTCCATGTCCAAATTGCCCTCGTCATCGGTGAATTCTTTCAACACCTCGGTGATTTCTTCTTTCAGTTCGGCTTTATCTTCCTCGGTAAGCTCGATGTCGGCAAATTCTTCTCTGCCGCTGTCTTTCATCTTTTGCATGGCGTCTTCGACGATTTCCACCGTTGCGTCGGCGGCTTTTTCGGGCGTCATATCGTCTTCGTAGAAAGTATCCACGAGCTTATCGGTTTGCGTTTTTATGTACTCGTCGGTCAAACCCATTTCGTCCAACTCTCGTTGCGCTTCTTCGTCGGTAGTTACGTCGGCGAGGTTGTTTTTGACTTGTTCCTTTAATTGTTCTTTCAACACGGTGCGCGTTGCCGTTTTCACCGCGCTTTTCGCGATTTCGTTGATGGTCGGCGTGAGTTGATCGACAAGGTTGGAAACGTTTTCGTTGAGAATATTTTCAACGACGGTTTTCGGCTCGGCGGTGTAGGAGCTTAATATATCTTTCGTTTCCAATTGCAAGGAAAGAGAAATGGTCAAGCCGTCTTCGCCGACGATTTCCGAAAAGTCTATTTCGTTAAGTGCGTTGTCGAGGTCGAAGTCGCCGTTTTCGTCGCTTTCGTTTTCACTGCTGTTTTCGTCGTTTTCTTCGTTGCTTTCGTTTTTGCTGCTGTTTTCGTCGTTTTCTTCGTTGCTTTCGTTTTCATCGTTTTCTTCCGCGTTCGTTGCTACGATCACTTTTTTCGTCGTCCGCACGAGCTCGTTGTCGCCTTCCGCGGATTCGTCCTCGATTGCGGAATTAAGCATTTCTTTTATCGAATCGGCAGTGAGTGTATAGGAAACCTCCACTTTCCAAAAGGGCATAATAAAATACCCGACGATAGAGAGAATACATAAAAAGGTGATGATTAAATTGCAGATGAACACCTTTTTGCGAATTTTTTGTTTTTCCATGAAAAACCTCCGTAATACATATAGTAGCGCGCGCCGCGTAATCGGTTGGCGTAAACGCTTTTTAAATATTGTACCACTTTCGTTTGCGTTCGTCAAGCGTTTTAGTAATTTTACAAAAAATAATTTATAATTTTATCGTGCGAGGAGTGAAGCGACGAAGCAATCTCGTGGCAAGCCGTAAGGATTGCCGCGGAAATCATGCTCGCGTTTCCGCCTGACGGCGGAGATTGCCGCAGTCGCGCGTACCGCGCTTCTTCGCAATGACGAAGGATAGCGGCTTGCCGTGGATGTCATGCTTGGTTTCGTACCTGCCCCCTGTCATTGCGAGGAGCGGAAAATGGTACAAAAAGACTGGACAAAAAGACAAAAGACATGTATAATAAAA
>CAYWML010000060.1:0-768 GCA_964459515.1 uncultured Clostridia bacterium
ATTTGTTTTATTTGTCTGTTTTGTCGAACCGCAGGGCTTTGCCTGCGGCAAAAGAAATATATTTCCGACATACTGTCGTAGACTCGTAATATTCTCCAATTATACACTACGAGTACATATTTAGTTTTTTATAAAACCGAATAAAATTTATCAATACGGATTACGCCTTTATTCTTCGTTTTCGCCGCAGCAAAAACGAAGAATAAAGAGATTACCACGTCGCTTCGCTCCTCGTAATGACAGAAAAAGGGAATTTCGTAACACACATAATATTCTCCGATTACACTACGAGTACGTTTGTCGCGCTTGGAAATTTTGCGATTTACGCTTTTTTTGCGCCTGACTTTGCTATCTTTTTCAAAAAAGCATTTCTATTTTACTATTTTTTGCTTTCATTTTGCAAGCGTTTATGCTATACTATTTTCAAATTCCGTAAAAAATTTTTATTTTTTTCATAAAAAGGAGGTTGCTTATGTCGAAAACGGTCGTTGTCGGAATGAGCGGCGGCGTAGACAGCTCGGTTGCGGCATTGCTTTTGAAACAGCAGGGGTATAACGTCGTCGGTCTGTTTATGCTGAATTGGGAAGAAAACGATGAAAACGGTTGTTGCACCGCAGAGGACGATTACGCCGACGTGCGGCGCGTTTGCTCCGTGCTCGACATTCCCTATTACACCGTCAACTTCGCCAAGGAGTACATGGACAGAGTATTTTCCTACTTTTTGTCGGAATACAAAGCCGGCAGAACGCCCAACCCCGACGTTTTGTG
>CAYWML010000060.1:778-7608 GCA_964459515.1 uncultured Clostridia bacterium
ATCGCGAAATCAAATTCGGACCTTTTCTCGAAGAGGCAAAGCGGCTCGGCGCGGACTATATCGCCACGGGGCACTATTGCAAAATCGCGCACGTAAACGGCGCGCATTACTTGCAAAAAGCCAAAGACACGAACAAGGACCAAACCTACTTTTTGAATCAGCTTACGCAAGCACAGCTGCAAGACGTGCTTTTCCCTTTGCAGGATATGGAGAAGCCCGAAATTCGCAAAATCGCAGAAGAATACGGCTTGGCAACCGCTAAGAAAAAGGACAGCACGGGCATTTGTTTTATCGGGGAAAGGAATTTCAGAAAGTTCCTCAGCGCATACCTGCCTGCCTCGAAAGGCAAAATCCTCGATCTTTCGGGGCGTGAGATCGGCGAGCATTACGGGCTGATGTACTACACCCTCGGACAGCGCAGAGGTTTGGAGCTGGGCGGCATCAAAGGAGAAGCGGAGGGCGGCAGATGGTTCGTCGTGAAAAAGGATTTGAAGAACAACGTGCTGTACGTGTCGCACGGGGACGAAAGTCCGCTTTATTCCAAATCTTGCGAAGTGTCGGGGTTTAATTGGATACCGAAACGCCCCGAAGCCAAGTCATTTGCCTGTAAAGCAAAATTCCGCTATCGTCAGCCTGACCAAGACGTACGCGTAAGCATACGCGACGACGGCACGCTCCATATCGATTTTGCCGAACCGCAACGCGCCGTCACCGAGGGACAATACGCCGTATTGTACGACGGCGAAAACTGTTTGGGCGGCGGCGTCATCGAAAGCGCGGAATATTAAGGCAATAATATATACAAAAAAAAACACGTTGAACGCATACATGGTGTGCACGTTTTATATATTCGTCGTTTTTTATCGTCGTGCGGCGCGACTGCGTTGCGGCAAGCCTGCAACGCCTCGTCATTGCAAAAAAAGGGGGGGCAGTAGGCACGACTGCGGCAATCCCCGCCGTCAGACGGAAACGAGAGTGGATATTCGTGCTTGCATTCTGCGGCAAGCCGCAAGGCTTGCCACGAGATTGCCACGGCACGTTCCGTGCCTCGCAATGACGGGCATGGCAGGATTACCACGGCACATTCGTGCCTCGCAATGACGGGCGAAGGAGTGCTTTACAACGACGGACGAGGGGCGATGATGGGCTTGCGTTTCGCGGCAAGCCGCAGGCTTGCCATGTGATTGCCACGTCGCTTCGCTCCTCGCAATGACGAACGAGGGGCGGCGATAAGCAACGAACTTCAAAAACAACGATACCATGTACGCGTTGAACGCAATAATCAAAAATAGAGCAAGGCGAACTGCCTTGCTCCGTTTTTTCATTACTGCTAACTGTTAGTTATTCTCGTCATTACTGCTATTGCCGAGGAAAATCCCGAAGAAGTCGGAGGACTTTTTCACGCTCGTGCCGCCCGTCGCGCCGCTTCCCGAAGAGGAACGCTGGTCGCGATTATAAGGCTTCTTGTTATAACCGCCGCGATTGGAATTGCCGTATTTTCCGTTTCTGCCGCGATTATCGCGATTACGATTATAGCCGCCGCGGCTATTTCTATCCCGTCTGTCGCGATCCGACCTTGCAGGAATAGCAGGCGCATTCGGATCTTCCAAATTATCGGGCACGATGACGATATAGCGGTTGGGTTCTTTTCCCTCGCTCTCCGTCTTTACGCCCGCATATTCCGAAAGCGCGGCGTGGATAATTCTTCTTTCGTACGGGTTCATGGCTTCCAAACGGACTTTTCTGCCCATACGAATGGCTTTTTGCGCAAGATTTTCAGCCAAATTTTGCAACGTGGTTTCTCTCTTTTCGCGATAGCCCTCGCAATCCACCACGACGCGTTTATAATCCTCTCTGCCCGTATTCGCGACCGCGCCTGCAAGCGTTTGAATCGCGTCGAGCATAATGCCGCGTTTTCCGATAACGGCGTTGGAGTTCGCCGCCGTCACGTTGATTTCCACTTTTTCACCCTCGGCAACGAGTTCGGTTGCCGCCGTAATATGCAACAGCTCGAACAAGCCTTCCAAGAATACGACCGCTCTTTCGCCGTCCGTTGCGCCGCTCGGCGCGGTCTCCGTCTTTTCCGCTGTAGCGACAGCAGCTTTTTTCTCCGTCTTTGCCGCAACTTCGCACGCTTCCGTTTCTACCGCTTCTTGCGCCGCCGTTTTAGCCGCAATCTCCACGCGTGCCTTAACCGAGCCGAAAAGTTTTTTCTTTCCCTCTTCCAAAACGCGTACGTCGGCTTCCGCTTCGGTCAGCCCCAACTCTCTCAAACCGTTTTCCACGGCTTCTTGCACCGTCTTTCCTGTAAATTCCTTGTAAATCATTTTTTTCGCTCCTATCCCCTTTCGGGGCATTATTCTCTCTTTTTCACTTTTTATTTTTTGGCGTTCTTCTGCGCCTTTTTATCGCGATTTTCTTGCGCGGAATTTCTGCCCGCGTTTTTTGCCGCTTCGATACGTCCCGTCATACGCGCGTCGTTTTTGATTTCCGCCGCTTTCGCGTCCTTTTTCGCCGCGTTCCTATCCACGAGCTTGTTGATAATCAACGTGGACAACAGCGAGAAAACATTGCTCGTCACCAAGTAAATGGTAAACGCCGAGCTGTACATAAACGAGAACACCGCGAACATACCCGTCATGACGACGAGCATAATCTTCTGTTGCGACGCACCTTGCCCGTCCACGGACGAATATTTCTGCTGTTCCTTTTGCGAACGCATGGATACGACTTGTTGCAACAAAATGGTGGCGATAGACAATCCGATAAGGATATAATACCCGTTCGCCTGTTCCTTTTGCACGGACAGTTTGCCCGTAATCGTTTCGTAAGCGGACTCAGTGTAGGCGGAAGTATACTTCGTTATATCGGAGAAGGAAACCTTGCTTCCCTCCACTTTGAATTTCTCGCGCTTAGCCGCCGATTGGAAATCGCTGTACAAAAGCACGGGGTGTTTATAACTCGCGTCCGTCGTCCAGATATTTTTAATCCAAAGGAAGCTCGTATTCTCGGAAACCGTCGTTTCGTAGCAGTTCAGCACGCTGCTTTGCGCCTCGCCGACGAAATATTCGTAAATCGCCGATTTCCACGCCTCCTCGTCCGAAGCGTCCGACGGCTGCATTTTCTGCGCCAACTCGGCGTTTGCTTTCACGGCGGCTACGTCCGCGTAATACTTTTTAGAAGCCGAAAGTATCTCCGCTTTCACATCCTCGGTAAGCTCCGTCGCCGCGTTTTCCAAGGTAACCGTGTAATACAACGCGTTGCCGTCCGCCTTCACCGTGACGACGTTCCCGTCGAAATGCACGCTTTCGCTCGTCAAATCGGGACAATAGCTCTCGATCTTCTCGTTGAAAGCGTTCACCATGCTGTTATAATTCTGCACGTTGGCGTATTGCGAATACGCGTTGAACGCGTTGATCGCAACGATGAATATGACGAGAGAAAGGATCATGGGCAAGCAAGAGGAGAAAATGGAAATTCCGCTCTCCTTATACATTTCCATCACCTTTCGGTTGTACATATCTTTGTCGTTGGCGTATTGCTTTTGGAGCTTCTCCATGCGCTCCTGATTTTCTTTCATCTTAATGTTTTGCTTCCGCATCGAAATACGCTGATACACGTCGAAGGGGAGCACGATGACTTTCAAGATCAACGAAAACAGGATAATGCCGACGCCGACGATACCGACGCCGCCGATGAGCGCGCTGATGAGTTTGCCTATCCAGTTTAGGGAAACGTCGTACGTCTGCCCGAGCACGGGCAACGAAACGTCCATTAAATAGTTAAATATCATTCTGTTTCCTTATAACGACGGCTTAAAAAAGCCGCGTATTCATTTTCTGTTTCCGAAAAAAGCGCAACCCGTTTCAAAGCAGCCAACGCATTTTTCTATAATTTTCGGGGGCAGGATCGTATCCGCCCTTCGTCCACGGGTGACAGCGCAAAATGCGGCAACAACCGAGAAATATCCCTGCAAGCACGCCGTGATTGTTGATACACTCCAGCGTATATTGCGAACAAGTCGGCGTAAATTTGCAATCGTGACGGGACAAATGCCGCTGATAAAACAAGATTGCGCGCATGCAAACGATTTTCAAATAAGGCTTAAACGCCGTTTTGCGCAAATAGCGCGCGTTTTCCGAAAATAACGCGCGAAAACGCACGCTTACAATTTCTCTTTTCGGATGATCCATTGCAAATGCTTTTTATATTCCGCCAAGGAATACGTTTCGCTGACTTTGGGAACGAGCACGAAAGCGTACGTGCCGTGCAGCTCTCCCGCGACGGCGCGAAAAGCTTCGCGCAACAACCGCTTTATGCGGTTGCGTTGTACGCTTTTTCCGTGTCTTTTCCCCACGGAAATCCCCATGCGCATTTTATCGGACGGGCTGTAAATAATCGTGAGCGAAGGGGAAAAGCCCCTGCCGCCTTTTTTGAAAAGCCGTTGAAAATCCGCCTGTTTTTTCAATCTGTAATATTGCACGGCGCACCTCCTTTTTCACGTTCGGCACACGCCGTTTTCGGAATTTTCACGCTTTTTGCACCCGTTGCAAAAAATGGCAAATCCTCTCCTTTGAGAAAAAGGAAAGGAATCTTCGCCTACTGTTATTGTTCGTTTTCCGCGCCGCGCATAAAATGCCGCCGATTAGTGCGTCAATCTTTTTCTGCCCTTGTCGCGACGTCTTTTCAGCACCTTTCTGCCTGCCGTCGTAGCCATTCTCTTACGGAAGCCGTGTACCTTGCTCTTCTGTCTTTTTTTGGGTTGATACGTTCTCTTCATACTATTTCTCCTGATTTCGGTTTTTTATCCGTTTGTTTTTGTTTGCTCGCGGTTCACCCCACGATAGCGCTTTTAATTATAGCGTAAAAACACGAAGTCCGTCAAGCGATTTTGCGCGCTTTTTGCTTTCTTTTCCGCTTTTTTACGCTTTTTTTCCGCAACACGGCGTACGCTACGCGCGGCAAAGCTTTAATTTTCCATTCCGTCCGCTTCCGTATTGCTCGTACGCACGGGCAAAATCAAATAACTGCTTTCGGGATTTTCCGCGTTTTCCAGCGTAAACGGCGCGACTGCGGAATTGAAGGACAGAATAACGTCCTCGCAGTCCAAAGCGCGCAACGCGTCCAAAAGGAATTTCCCGTTCATGGCGATTTTCAACTCTTTCCCGTCCAACGTCGCCGCAACCGCTTCTTCTACTTTGCCCATCTCTGAATTGGCGTTGATGATGACTTTTTCGGACTTGATATTGAGCATGACCAAGTTGTTTTTATCGCCGCGGATCAGCACGGAAGCGCGCTCCACGCTTTCGACGAGCTCCGTCCGCTTCACCGTAACGCGCGTGGTAAACGCCGTGGGATAAATATGCTCCTTTTTGACGAACTCGCCTGCGTACAAACGAGAAGTGATAATCGTGTCCTGCACGGCGACGGACAGCTGATTATTCTCCGCATAAATGCGAAGCAACTCCTCGCCGTCCAACATACGGGAAATTTCCGACAGCGTACGGGCAGGGCAAACGATTTTCATTTCTCCCGCGATATCCGATCCCTCGCACACGCTGCAAGCCATACGGAAACCGTCCAAAGCGGTCGCCGTGAGTTTTCCGTTCTCCGATTCCAACAAACAGCCTTTCAAAATAGGACGGCTGTCGTCCGCGGCGCAACAGAATATCGTGCGCGTAATAAGACTTTTCAAATCGCTTTCACGGGCTTCGAAATACTGCGCTCCGTCCAAAGCGCGATTGCCCACGCGCGGAAAGTCTTCCGCCGAAAGCGCCTGCATATACGATTCGCTGTCCGCGTAACGGATCTGCACGCCGCGCTCGTCCGAAGCGACGATCACTTCAAACCCGGCAATCTTCCCCACGAAATCCGCAAAAGTTTTCCCGGGCACGCAAAGCTCGCCCTCTTCGATGATTTCGGCTTTAATTTTCTTTTCGATGGAAATTTCCCCGTCGTACGCCGTCAACGTCAAGCCGTCGTTTTCCGCATGCAAGCGAATACATTCCAAAACGGGCGTAATCGTTTTCACGGCGCAGGCTTTACTCACCGTAAACGCCGCGTCCGATAACACCATGCCGTCGCAAACAAATTTCATAATCTACGTTCTCCTAAAAATTCCGAATAATATTTCTTATGGCAATATTGTAGCATACAAGCCCTTTTTTTGCAAGCAAAAAGGGGTGCATGCCTCCGTTTTCTTCGCAAGATTTTTTTATTTACGCGGCACAGCCTTCCTCACCCCGTCCGTCATTACGAAGGAGAGCGAACGCCCCCGTTTGTCATTACGAAGGGCGCAGCACGCGCGACTGCGGCAATCTCCGCCGTCAGGCGGAAACGAGAGTGGATATTCGGGCTTGCGTTCCGCGGCAAGCCGTAGGCTTGCCACGAGATTGCTTCGTCGCTTTGCTCCTCGCAATGACGGACGGGGAGGGCAGAAACGAGAGTGGGCGCGACTGCGGCAATCCTGTCATGCTCGTCATTGCGAGGCACGAATGTGCCGCGGCAATCTCCGCCGACAGGCGGAAACGAGAGTGGAGATTCGAGCTTGGTTGCCGAGGCAAGCCGTTGGCTTGCCGCGAGATTGCTTCGTCGCTTCGCTCCTCGCAATAGAGTTGTGTCAAAATGAGGGGAACATAGAATTTACTATGGCAAAAATAAGATTGTAACGAAGAAAAAATCTCTTATCCTTTATTTTTTTGTATTTCATATCTTTTTTTATATCATTTTTTCATTTTGACACAACTCTAATGACGGGCGGGGGAGCATTTCATGACGAAATTGGTCACAAAAATTAGACAAAAAAATTAAAGATCAAATGACATTTTTTT
>CAYWML010000061.1:0-7568 GCA_964459515.1 uncultured Clostridia bacterium
CCAAATGGAATGGGGCAAGTATTCAAAATTGGGCTATGGCAAGAAACCAACTTGCCGTCAATTCCAAGTTCCAAATCATAATGCAAAAGTATGAAAATTTAATTTAGGCAAAATAATTTACACACTTTGCTTGACATTCCCTACACACTTCGCTTGACATTCCCCAATAACAAATGTACGTGGTTTGGCATATTTCTCCTTCTATGATATCTACACCTTTCCACGCACATAGTGTTCGCAAAATTTCTCTTATTTCTAATCGTTTTTCTTCGAAAAATACTTTTCGCCGATATTTGAGTGCGAACACTATGTGCATTTTGTATGTGCTATACTTTTTGTGACATTATTTGATTCTTTCATTTTATTGTCCTCCGATTTTGTTTTTTCGTTGTCGCCGCTAGGCTACAACTCTATTATACAAAATCGGAGTATATTTTTTCTTTTACACATTGGTAAACCTCTATCGAACCACGCCACCATGGCGTGGTTTTACCTATACAATAAACGCCGCATTCGCGGCGTTTCGAGCGGAGTTGTCGCACTTTACGCAAATACCCGTTACACGCATACCTGCCTTATGGCATTTTTGCTTTCGTCGTTAGCGGCAAGCCCTAAAAATTCGCCTTGCGCGTTTTAATCGCGAGAGCGACGATTGCCGCCGAACAGCAAGAACACCCAAACCGCAAAACGTAAAAAGTACACGAGCGAGGTCAACAGCGAAGCTACGTACGTTTGCGCGGCTGCGCTCAACATTTTCTTCGCGTACGGAACTTCCGATTCCGTCAAAATACCTGCCTGCAACAGCATTTTTCGCGCGCGACGGCTGGCGTCCAATTCCACGGGTAAAGTCACGAGGGCGAACAAGGTAGAAAGCCCGTACAACACCACGCCGACAATCGCCATATAATACCCGACCGTCATGCCCTGCCCTGCGTACACGCCGACGTCGAGAAGCAAACCGATAAGCACCAACGGCAACGCCAAACGACTGCCGAAATTGGTAATCGGCACGAGCAACGTACGCAACTTATACGGCAGATAGCCGCTCTTTTTCTGCATTACGTGCCCGACCTCGTGCGCCGCCACGGCAACCGCCGCAATCGAATCGCTGCCGTATACGCTGTCCGAAAGATTGACGATCTTTTTCTTCGGATGATAATGGTCGGTAAGCGAGCCGCGCACTCTGCCGACGTCGATATCCCACGCGCCGTTTTGGCGAAGCAACAAACGCGCCGTATCGTAACCCGTCATATGCGAACGCGTCGGCATTCCGCCGTATGCCTTATACGAAGAATGAACCTTCGCGCTTGCGCTCGCGGAAAAAACGGCGCACACCGCAATCAACGCCAAAAACAACAAATAGTATTCCAAAGGCATGTTTTTTTACTCCCGTTTACAAAATTTCTTCTTTGCGCGACGCCGCACGACGTCGAACGAAAAGCGTTTTCTTAAATATATCTACCACGTTTTCGGGCGTTTTAATCGCCGAAAGGCATTTTTTATAAATCTATCGAAAAGGGATACAACTCCGATTTGGAAACGCCGCGGTCTTTCGCGGCGCGCTTTAACGCTTCTTTCTTTTCCAAGCCTGCCGCCATATAGTGCCGAATATGCTCCCGTTCGGATAGAGCGTTCAGAGGGTTTTCCGTCGCTTCCGCGCCGCCGACGAGGAGCACGTATTCGCCGCGCTTCTCCCCCGACAAGCCGTCTTGCAAACGAAAACGCTTCGTTTCTTCGTGCAATTTGGTGATTTCCCGTACAGCCGCCGCAGGGCGATCGCCGAAAACTTCGTACATCGCCTCGATATCGTCGTCCACGTCTTGCGGCGCGCTGTGAAAGGCGAGCGTTACGTCCAAGTCTTTATACTTTTCCAAAAGCGCGCGTTTTTCGCCAACTTTATTGGGAAGAAAGCCGATAAACGCGAAACGATCGGCAGGGAGCGCAGACAACACGAGCGCGGCAACGAAAGCACACGCGCCGGGAAGCAAGGTGTACGGTTCGCCGTTTTCGCGCAAATACATACAAACGATATTGCCGGGATCGGAAACGACGGGCGTGCCTGCGTCGGAAACGACGGCGACGTTTTCGCCGCGCCGCGAAGCCGCCAATATTTTTTCCGCGGCTTCTTTTTCGTTAAATTTATGGCAAGCGTACAACGGTTTTTTAATCTCGTACGCATTCAAAAGCTTCATCGTATGCCGCGTATCTTCGCAAAAGATTACGTCCGCCTCGCGCAGCGTTTCGAGGGCGCGTAACGTAATATCCTTCAAATTGCCGATCGGCGTAGCCACAAAACTTACCATATTTTCACCTCACGTATTATAAATCGTCGGCAGAATTTCCGAACACGGTTTGCCGCCTTTCACCGCTTCCACCATCACCAAATAGGGCTTTGTCCCATACCTGCCTCCGACGAATTGTATTTTCTTCACTTCCAACCTTTCCTCGTGAAGGGTATAACAAACCTCTGCCAAGCGGTCGGCACGGTGCAACATACACAACCTGCCGCCGAATTTCAAAACGAAGCTTGCCGCGTGCGCCAGCTCCCGCAAGCAAACGGTCAGCTCCTTGCGGCAAATCGCTTTATGCGGCTCTTCGTTCGCAAATCCGCCTTTTTCGTAGGGAGGATTACAAAGCACGAGGGAAAATTTTTCGCAAAACGCTTTATGCGTTTCCTGCAATTTTCCGCAAACGAAAGAAAAGTTTGCAAAGCCGTTATATTGCGCGGTTTTTACCGACAACGCGGATAGCTCGGGCTGCAACTCGAACAGCGTAAACGGCAAATCGGGAAAGCGCGCCCTATGCAGCGCGTAAAAATGAAACGCCACTATGCCGCTTCCGGCGCAAAAATCCGCCGCGACGTCCCCCCTTTTCGGAGCGGCAAAACGCGAAAGAAGCACGGAATCGGAAGTAAAACGATACAAACGGGTATCCTGTACGATTTTCAAATCGTCGATCCGCATATCTTCCAGCACTTCGTATTCGCCAAGCGTTATTTCCCGTTTCACGTAAAAAACTTCTCCCTGTCCCGTTAGAGCCTTCGCGAAATAAATTTTCCGATGCGCACCCTTCCTCCCAACGAGAAAGGCATTGCGCGAAAACTCCGTTCTTCTATATAGTATAGCATGCGCGCAAAAAATTGTCAACCCGTTGCACGCCCTTGCGCGCGCTCGACGCGCATACTTTTCGTAGCTTTCGTCCATGCTGTTTCCGTGAAGATTTTTTCAGGAAAATTACGAGACGATTTACGCGCGCTTAAAAAGCTTCTGCCTGCCGAAGATATTTTAACCTACACGTTTTTCTCGGCGGACGGCGTAGCGTGCGCCCTCGTTTACGCGGACGGCGTAGTAGATAAACAGCTCCTCGGAGAGCTCGTAGCAAAACCTCTATCCGAAACGCACCTAAAACGAGAAAAAGACGAGGGCAGGTATGCGTTGAGCGCAGAATACGTAAAATCGGCGATTCGCTATCCCGAAGGGAAAGTCTGCGCGCGTCTCGAAGAAGCCGTCAAAGAGATTTTGGACGGCAACACCTTACTGCTGACGGACGGCATACCGACGGGCATTATCGTCGGGGCAAAACTTTTGCCCGTCCGCTCCGTTTCCGAACCGCCCACCGACGTGGCGGTGAAAGGACCGCGCGAGGGCTTCATCGAAGACGTCAAAACAAACATGTCGCTACTTAGAAAACGGCTAAAAACGCCGAATTTGCGCTTTCAAACGCTACGCCTCGGCAAACAATCGGATACCGCCGTCGTTGTTTGTTGGTTGGAGGGCACGGCAAACGCGACGGTGCAAGCGGAAATCGTGGAAAAACTGCAACGTTACCAAACGGACATCGTGCCCGATTCTTCGTACGTTGCGGCGTTGCTCGCGCCGCGAAAGCACTCGTTATTCCCTGCACTCGGCACGACGGAAAAACCGGATATTTTCGCCGCCAAACTCAGCGAGGGGCGCGTGGGCATTCTCGTAGACGGTTCGCCCATCGCCCTCACCGCGCCCTTTCTTCTCGTGGAGGATCTGCAAAGCAGCGAGGACTATTTCATATCGCCGTTCATGGCGACGATCTTTCGTTTTTTACGCTTGATTGCGCTATTCGTCGCGATACTGCTACCTGCATTTTACGTTTCGGCGCAACTTTTCAAAATGCAACTACTGCCTCTCGGACTGATGTTGACGATCGCCAGTAGCGTACGGGAGCTACCCCTTTCGCCGAGCCTTGAAATGCTCGTCGTGCTGTTGCTTTTAGAAGTCTTAAAAGAGGCGAGCATTCGTATGCCGAAGTACGTCGGCATGTCCCTTTCGATCGTCGGCGCGCTCGTTCTCGGCGAAACGGCGGTATCGGCAGGATTTCTGTCTACGCCTGCCTTGATTATCGTCGCTTTTTCGGGCATCTGCCTTTATACCGTGCCCGATTTCGTGGAAACGGGCAGCGTGCTTCGGTGGCTGTTTCTTATCGTCGCAGGGAGCGCAGGGCCGTTCGGCATCGTACTGCTTTGCACCTTGCTACTGTGCTATCTGCTTTCCGTAGACGCGTTCGGCACGCCGCTCCTTGCGCCGTTCTCCCCTTTGTTGCGGCAGGATTTGCGCGACAGCGTCGTGAAGTACGACCTATTGCGGCTTTACCGCCGTCCGCGCGCCATGCGCACGAAAAACCGCATACGTTTACGCAAACGGTGCAAGGAGGATAAAGAATGAAAAACGGATATATCCGCCGCGACGAAGCCGCCGAAAGCGCGAATGTCGTGTACGGTAGACAAATCGCCTTCGCTGCCGCCTTTTTATTGCCGACGGCAAAACTGTCGGAAGTGCCGTCGTTGCTCGCCAAATACGCGGCGAACGACCTACTTCTCCCTGCGCTTTTGCATTTTCTGTTGCAAGGCGCGTTACTGTTTGCGCTGTTATACGCGGCGGCAGGGAGCGAACGAACGCTGTTTGAACGCTTGGAAGAGAAGCTCGGAAAAGGCGCGCGCGCAATATACGCTTTTCTTGCCGTATACTACGTTTTCGCGGCGTTGTTGCCCTTGCTCGATTTGGAAAAATACGTCTATGCAATCTTCTTCGACACCGCGCCGACATCGTTTACGTTTGCAATCTTCTTCGTATTAAGCGGCTATATCTCCATGCAAAGCCTGAAAACGGTGGGAAGAAGCGCGGATTTTTGCCTGTTCCTCTTCCCGATCTCCTTTTTGGCGTTGCTCGGCATGGCGTTGACGGCGACGGATTTTTCGCGGCTGTTGCCCCTGTTCGGGGTAAAGTTTTCCCGCTCGGCAACTGCTTTTACGCGAAGCGCGCCGCAATTCGCCGACGTGCTTTTCCTGCTTCCGCTCGTCGGAAATTATCGACATAAAAGAGGCGACACGCCGAAAATCATGACAGGGTACGCCGTCGGAGCTGGTTTTACCCTCCTCTTTCTCGCCGTATTCTTCGGCGTGTTTTCCTCTATCGCCGCGCGCGAACATTACGCGTTTTCCAAGATAGCGCGCTATTTTCCCGCTCTGAAAGTGACGGGACGCGTCGATTTGATTTTTATTTACGCGCTCACCGTCGTTTTACTGCTGTATACCTGCTTTTTATTGCTGTACACGGTGTACTTCGTCCGCCGCGCGTTTTCTCTGCGACGCAAACTGCCCACCGTCTGCGTATTGCACGTCGGCTTGTTTTTCTTCGTGCTGTTTTGCAATAGAAAATACAACGCGTTCTACGAAACGATAGGCGGAAAGCTATTTTGGATATTTTCGATCGTCTCAGCCATGGTGCTCGCATTTTTGCTTTTGCCCAAAAAAACAAAGCCCGACGGGGAGGGAAAAACGTATGTATAAAACGCACGCTAAAAACGCCGTTCGCTATTACGTTCTGCTCACGGTGTTGCTGTTGTTTTTATTTATTTCCAACGATTTTGGCATGATCGACGTACAAAAAACCGCCCTCGTCACCGCCGCCGGCGTGGACAGAGAAAACGGCGCGTTCGTCGTCACTTCGCAAATCTCCATTCCGCAAGCCTCAAAGGAGGGGCAAGCGTCGCAAACGGTGCAACTCGTCAGCCGCGGCGATACGGTGGCGGAAGCGTTCGAGCAAATCAACGCCAAAACCGGTTGGTATCCGAAGCTCGTGTTCTGCGATCTCATCGTGCTCGGCGAAAGCGTCGCGAACGAGAACGCTTTCGACGCGCTGGATTTCTTCCTTCGGGACGAATATTTAAGCGACGCGTGCGCTTTGGCGACCTGCGACGGCAGCGCGCAAAAGCTGCTGAACACCGCAGCCCTCGTCGATGCTTCGTCGGGGCAGGCAATCGGCAAAGTACTTTCGCCCCACGCCGAACGGGTGGGAACGGTGCTCCCGTCTACCTTGCGCGAATTTTCCATCGGCTATTTCAGCGACAGCCGTTGCGGCTATCTGCCGATCTTGAAAATAGAGCCGCAGCAAGAAAAAGGGACCGAGGAAGAAAAGTCGGACGGCAACCAAGAAAAAGCCTCGGAAAGCGGCGAAAACGGCAGCTCGGAAAGCACTTCGGGTGAAAGCTCGGAGGACGGAGCTTCCGCGCAAACAACGTCCAATAAACCCGTATTCAGCGCGCGCGAAACGGCTTTGTTCGTGGACGGTCGGCGTGTGGAAAGGCTAAACGACGAGGAAACGTTCGCCGTCGGTTCGGCACTGCATAAGTTGCGGTTGGCTTCCGTCTGCGTGGGGAGCGGAAAAACGGCTTGCACGCTAAGCGTCAAGCAGAACGCGCCGAAAATACGGCTTTACGCAAACAGCACGGAGAGCACACTGCGCATTGACGTTACGTTTACGGCAGGCGTACTCGACTATTCGACGGCGCAGGGATTGGAAAACTTTACCGACGCAGGCAACGTCGCGCCTGCCTACTTCCGCATGGCGGAGCGACAGCTTACCGAAGTCCTCTTGCGCGCGTATGAAAAATGCCGCCTCTGCAACGCGGACATTTTCGGCGTGCGGGAGCGATTGTTGCGCTATGCAAAGCGCGGCTTACACCACCGCAAAGAGGAAATTTTTCGCAATACGACCGCCGACGTGCGTATTCGTTTTCAAAACATTCGTTAATCGTAAAACGTATTTATCCACAATGTGCATATGTGGATAACTACGCCGTTTTGTGGAGAAGAACAAACGTTTGTGGATAAAATAGCCGATTTTTTCATTAAAAACGCACTATTTTTGGAAAAAATCGGAAAGATTTCCACAATTAGCAAAGTTATCCACCGTATTTTTGCGGATAAAAGTTATCCTCAAACGAAAATGTGGAGAGTTTATCCACAAAAAACTGCGTATTTTGTCGAGAAAACTCGTAAAACTGCGATTTTTACGAGTCGTTTTCAATGCATTGGGAAAAGTTATCCACATTTATACAAAAATGCAAGTGGACAACCCCTATTTATCCACTTTTTCCACAAATCCGTGTGCATAAAAATTCCTTCGTTTTTTGAAAACTTCCGCGCCTATTCCCTGCCCGTCCCCACACTCCGCCATTGCACAGAGTGCCGCTCCCTGCTCGTCATTAGAGTTGTGTCAAAATGAGAGGGACATAGAATTTACTATGGCGCAAAC
>CAYWML010000062.1:0-1824 GCA_964459515.1 uncultured Clostridia bacterium
CAGGAATAATTGCTGTTTGTATATTTCTCGGTTGCTTTACGACCGTTGCTTCGCCATCCTTCATTCCGTACCGAATACCATCTATTATGGCATAAATATATCCGTCGGCGGCAACTTCGTTGTTTTTACAATCCCATACAACAGAACAAGAAGAATAGCCGCTCCAATCATTATTCCAACCACTCGGCTGACTTGCCGCCTCGCAATAAATCGTCAAACTGCTACAACCACCGAACGCACCAGAACCGATACTCGTCACGCTGTCGCCGATTACTACACTCGTTAAGCTACTACATGAAGAGAACGCATTCCTACCGATACTCGTCACACCGCCACCGATTATCATACTCGTCAAACTGCTACAAAGATTGAACGCATCTTCGCCGATACTCGTTACACTGTCGGGGATTTCTATACTCGTCAAACTGCGACAATAAAAGAACGCCCATTCACCGATACTCGTCACACTGTCGGAAATTACCACACTCATCAAACTGCTACAATTCTCGAACACACCATTACCGATACTCGTCACGCTGTTGGGGATTACTATGCTCGTCAAACTACTACAACCTGAGAATGTCCAAGCACCGATACTCGTCACGCTGTCAGGGATTACAATATTCGCCATACTACTACACCCCGAGAACGCTCGCTCTCCAATATTTGTCACACTATCGGGGATTACTACGTTTGTCAAGCTACTGCCAGCAACAAACCCCCATGTTCCAATCGCGGTCAAAGAACCGCACCCCGAGAACGCACCATTGCCGATATTCGTTACCCCATCGGGAATTTCAAATTTCGTTGCTGTTTTGCCAATTGCATATTGTATCAGCGTTATTCCGTCTTTACTATATAAATTTCCGTCTATCGATTTGTAGTTTGCATTATTTTCCAAAACGTTTATGCTTGATAAATTGATACACCCCGAGAACGCATACGCACCGATACTCGTTACACTATCAGAAATGTCCACGCTAGTTAAACTGCTACAATTATAAAACGCATAATCCGATATTTTCGTTGCCGTTTTTATTTTCGCTTCCATCACCAATTCGTTGTTAATATACAAATTCTTTGCATAATACAACGGATTAGCGACATCGTTTTCAAACAAAATCTGTGCCCAATCCTCTATCGTACCATTATAATATACACACTCGTCCACACTCGTCAAACTGCTACATCCAGAAAACGCACTATAACCGATACTCGTCACGCTGTTGCCTATTATCACACTCGTCAAACTGCTACAACCACTGAACGCATACCTACCGATATTCGTCACGCTATCAGGGATTACGACACTCGTCAAACTATTACAATCACAAAACGCATCATCGCCGATACTCGTTACATTATTAGAAATCACCACCCTTGTTAAATTACGGCAACCGAGAAATGCGCTTGCACCGATACTCGTCACGGGTACATCTTGGTATGTAGGCAAAATTTCTATTTTCGAAACAGAATTATCACACCCAACAACGGTTGCATGCAATCCATTCGAAGCGAGCGAATAGTATACACCATCGATCAACTCTTCTTGCGTATCAGAGCAAGAATCCTCCGAAGAGCTTCCCCACCAAGAACTGTACTCCGACGAACCGTTCCATGAGCTGTATTCCGATGAACCGTTCCATGAACTGTATTCCGAGGAGCTTCCCCACCATGAGCTGTATTCCGACGAACCGTTCCATGAACTATATTCCGAGGAGCTTCCCCACCAAGAACTGTGTTCCGACGAACCGTTCCATGAACTGTATTCCGAGGAGCTTCCCCACCAAGAACTGTGTTCCGACGAACCGTTCCATGAACTGT
>CAYWML010000062.1:1924-7558 GCA_964459515.1 uncultured Clostridia bacterium
GAACCGTTCCATGAGCTGTATTCCGACGAACCGTTCCATGAGCTGTATTCCGACGAACCGTTCCATGAGCTGTATTCCGACGAACCGTTCCATGAACTATACTCTGAGGAATTTTCCCACGAGCTATATTCCGAGGAGCTTTCCCACCAAGGTCCATCGGAACGTTCATATGCTTCCTTACAACTGTCGCAAAGCCGATACACGTCTACGATTTTCGTTTCTTTTGTTTGCCCGCAACCATAGCAGAACGCGGCAGGGATTACCTCGTTCGATTTTTGCCAATAATAAACTGTACCATACTCTATCCCTTCTTCAATAATAGAAAAATACCAAGCCATGCTTCCGTCGCTATATGTAGCGGCAAACGACTCGTATTCCATCTTGAAAACAAGCTCGGTTTGATTGTTGGAATATGTAAAACACCTCCAATCATCATCTTGGCACAGATCTGCAGTTCCGTCCGAGCGAACAATTAACTTCCAAAAATCCTTAGTCCATACTTCCCCTTCAATCACATCTCCCGGTTGTATCGAAGCAACTACATTACCCGATTTTAATCCTTCTGTTTTCTCCCAATAGTAAACGCCGCAAACGTCAACCTCTTGTGACGAACTACTGTTTGTCGTTGACTCCGATTGTGACGAACTACTGTTTGT
Organism: uncultured Clostridia bacterium; assembly: GCA_964459515.1. Taxonomy (GTDB): domain Bacteria; phylum Bacillota; class Clostridia; order Christensenellales; family Borkfalkiaceae; genus Scatosoma. The sequence goes on from CAYWML010000062.1 coordinate 2,581, forward strand.
CGTTGCATCCGATTGTGACGAGCTATTTTTGCCGCCGAACATCCCCGACATATCGCAAGCCGAAACGCCGACCGACAAAGCCGCCCCCATTGACAAGCCCAACAACAAACCCAACAATTTTTTTCCTCTCATGTTTAACCCTCCGATATTTTTTCTGCAATAAGCTTTTCTTTTGCCGTGCCTTCCTATATGCGTTTTTTGCTTTATAGGAAGGCACGGCAAAAATCGCCTATAGGCGATTGCGAGCCAATTACTTACTCTCATTTTACACCGATATACAAAATTTGTCAATAGTTTTGCTGAAAAATTTTGAAATTTCTTCGGATTTTTTCATTTTTACGTATATTCCTGCGCGGCTTACGCACAATAATCGTAAACGGAGGAAATTTATGAAAGCAACAGGAATAGTCCGAAGAATTGACGAGCTGGGCAGAGTGGTCATTCCCAAAGAAATTCGCCGCACGCTGCGCATTAAAGAAGGCGATCCCTTGGAAATCTTCACCGACCGCGACGAGTTGATGTTGAAAAAATACTCGCCGATCGCCTCGTTGGAGCGGTTCAGCAAAGCCACGGCGCGCTCCTTAAACGATTTAAGCGGAAAACTCGCCGTCATTTGCGATACGGACGGCGTACTGCACGCTTGCGGCGACGGGAAACGGGAGCTGGACGGCAAGAGCCTTTCCGAAGCCATGGAAAAAATCCTGCGCGAAAGACGGAGCTATATTGCCAACGCAGCCGAAGGCGGCGATATTCTCCCGTTGACGAACACGCGCGAAGAGGGCGTAACGGCGCAGATCATCGTCCCCATCGTGGCAGGCGGAGATTGCCTCGGCGCAGTTGCCGTGCTTTCCAAAGAAGAGGGCGCGCGCATGAATGCGAACGAAATGAATTTGGCGCGTTTAACGGCGGACATTATCGCCAATCAATTCGAGTAAAACCATATTCGTCGCATACCTGCCCTATCGATTTTACGCAATCGCCGTTGCGCGCGAGAACGGCGGCTTAACGCCGCACGCTACTTAAAATAAGCACAAAAAAAGCGAAGCCTTTCTAAAAAGACTTCGCCGTTTTTTTCTTAACGCCCTAATAATGAATCGATTTTTTCAATATAAGGCTCCATTATATTTCCCGCAAAATCGAACAAGCCGTTGGAAAGGGAAGATTTTTCCGAAACGATTTCTTGAACATAGAATATATCGTAATAATTTACCGTATACAGCACACACCAAATCGCCACGCAAAGCACCGCGCCGAGGAGAAAATACACAACGCTTGCCAACACGCCGTCCACAATCTTCGTGCCCGATTTTTTCTCCACCACGCGACAAGCATAGCGCAACAGCAAATTCAACAGCACAAGCACGACGGCAAAGAACGCCATAAGGCAACAACCTGCCAACAAACGCCCTCCGTAGAAGCCCCTTATCCTTTCGCTTCCGCCCAACAAATTCGTGCAACGCGTAACGAGCTTGCCGAGGAAGTAGAAAATCCCTTCCGTTGCCAAAGAGTATTCCGTAAACGGCAACGCGAACGAAAGCACGATTGCCGCCAGCGTTCCGACAGCGACGAGCAATGTACGCAAACTGCTGAGGAAACCGTTCCCGTAGCCCTTCAAACCCACGACGATCACCAAGCCTATGCACAAACAATCGAGCGCGTAATTTTTCGCCAACTTTAAGAACATCGTAACCGTCGGATTATCCAAAATAACCCCGAGCGGCCCTTCCGACATTTTCGTCGCCGCAACGAAGAATACGCCGAAAGAAAGCACGATGAACAAAATCATCAGCATATTCGTAAGGCAGGCAATACCGCCGAAAAGCCGATTGCCGAAAGTCGGCTGCTCGAAGCCCGTCCGTTGCATTCTTTTGCCATACGGACCGAAGCCCTCTTCGGCGTCGTAATCGACATACTCCGGCTCGTACTCGAAGCCGAATTCGTCCAACTCCAACTCCTCGTCTTTCACCCATTTGACTTTCGGGCGCAGGAAAATCGCCATCACGCCGAACACCGCCAACACGACCGCCACGCAAACGAGCGCGAGAATCAACGCCGCATAGAAATTCGCTTGCAGAGGAGCTGCGCCCTGCGCCGTAAACATGTTTGAAATCGTTCCGTTAAACGTTGCGCCGACGGCTACGTACGCTACGCACGCAAGAAGCCAAGCCAAGCCGCCCCACCCCGTACGACGGAAGCCGCGCGTAAACCCGACGATAAACGCCAACAACAGCAATACGCCGCCAAAGCAGGCAACCAACAGCGGCAACTGCGCAACCGCGCTTTGCTCGGCAAGAATCGAATGTAAGAAAATCATATCGTTTTCTCCTTATATTATTTCACTACGTTTCTCGCTTTATCGAGAAACTTTCCATGTTACTTATTGAAATTATCTTTCAAAGACACGATTTCGGAAAGCACCAAGCCGCCCTTTTCGTCCGTGCATTTTTTATAATAGCCCACGCGCATCAGCTGGAACGCCTTTCCGTCCTCACTCTCCGCAAGGTAGGGTTCTGCCTTGCCGCGGAAGATATGTTCGCTGTCCAAATTCATACGCTCGCCGAAGTCCTGCCCTGCGTATTCGGCGTCTTTAAGCAGAACGCCGTAGCGGCGTATTTCCGCATCCACGCCCGTTTTTCCGTCCACCCATTGTATCGTGCCGCGCACTTTCAAACCGCTGGTATCGTTCGACGAACGGCTTTCGGGGACGTACGTGCACTTCAATTCCGTGACGTTTCCCTCGTCGTCGGTGCAAACCTCGTCGCAATGAATAATGTAAGCGTTCTTCAACCGCACGTAGCCGTCGGGCTTCAACCGCTGATATTTCGGCGGCGGATTCGTCGTAAAGTCCGCGCGATCGATATAAACGACTTTGGAAAAAGCAAGTTTCCGCGTGCCGAGTTCGGGCTTCAAGGGGTGCAACGCCGTTTCCAACTGCTCCTCCCCCTCGTAATTGGTAATCGTCACTTTCAACGGATCGAGCACCGCCATGGCGCGCTCCGCATTCTCGTTAAGGTTATCGCGAATACACGCCTCCAAATAAGAAAGCTGACATTCGGAATTGGCTTTTACGATACCGATTTTCGTACAGAAATCCAACAACGCTTCGGGCGGAACGCCGCGATTGCGCAACCCTGCCACCGTCGGCATACGGGGATCGTCCCATCCGTGCACGTGCCCCTCTTCCACGAGCTTTTTCAAATACCGCTTCGACATCACCGTATTCGTCACCGCGAGCCGCGCAAACTCGATTTGGCGAGGTTTCGGCGAGAAGCCGAGCTGTATCCCCACCCAATCGTACAACGGTCTGTGATCCTCGAATTCCAAAGTGCAAAGGGAATGCGTGACTCCTTGCAAATAGTCGCAAACGGGGTGCGCGTAATCGTACATGGGATATATACACCAAGCGTCCCCCGTGCGATGATGGGTACAACGCAAAATTCGATAAATAACGGGATCGCGCAGGTTCATGTTCGGCGAAGCCATATCGATCTTTGCGCGCAAGCACTTGCTACCGTCGGGATATTTTCCGTCGCGCATTTCGCGGAACAAACGTAAATTTTCCTCGACGGAACGATTTCTATACGGGCTTTCCGTGCCTGCCTCCGTCAGCGTGCCGCGCGTTGCGGCGATCTCTTCGGGAGACAAATCGCAAACGAACGCCTTTCCTGCCTCGATAAGTTTCTCGGCATAAGCGTAAATCTGCCCGAAAAAGTCGGAGGCGTACACTTCGCGCGCCCAATCGTACCCCACCCACGCAATATCCTTGCGAATGGCGTCTACGAACTCCGTCTTTTCCTTAGAGGGATTGGTATCGTCGAAAAACAAGTTGCACTTGCCGCCGTACTTTTTCGCCGTGCCGAAGTTGACGAGCATGCTTTTGATATGCCCGATATGCAAATATCCGTTCGGTTCCGGCGGAAAACGCGTTTGAATTGCCTCCACTCTGCCGTTTTCGATATCGTCGTTGATAATCTGTTCGATAAAATTCGTTGCTTCGATCGTATTCATTCTATTCTCTCTTTATATTTCTTCGTTTTTAGGATAAGCCCACAACGCTGCCGTCAGGCAATAAGTCTATCTTTTCCGCCGCAGGATGCGCGCCCAGCCCCGGCATCAACATTATTTTTCCGGCTATCGCCACGATAAATCCCGCGCCGCCTTTCAAAACCACGTCCCGAACGGTAATGCGGAAGCCCTCGGGTTTACCCGTAAGTTCGGGATTATCCGACAAGGAATATTGCGTTTTCGCGATAATGACGGGCAAATCGCCGCAGCCCTTTTCCTCGATAACGCGAATTTTTTCCAAAGCCTCGTCCGAATAATCCACGCCGTCCGCGCCGTAGATTTTCGTCGCCACGCTTTCTATCTTCTCGCAAACGCCGTCCGTCGGCTCGTACGGGTGACAAAGCTTCGACGGAATTTCGCACGCCCGAACAACCGCCTCGGCAAGAGCCTTGCCTCCCTCGCCGCCGCGCAGGAACACGTCGGTGAATACCGCCTCCGCCCCTGCCGCTCGCACCGCCGCGAGCACAGCGTCGATCTCCGCCTGCGTATCCGTCGCAAAGCGGTTCATCGCCACGACGACGGGTTTCTTGTATACGTTTTTCATAGTATCGATATGCTTCAAAAGATTGGGCATACCCTTTTGCAACGCGCCGAGATCCTCTTCGGAAAGCTTCGCTTTATCTGCGCCGCCGTGCAATTTCAAAGCCTTCACCGTCGCCACGATGACGACGCAATGCGGCTCGATACCTGCCGCGCGGCACTTCGCGTCCAAAAACTTCTCCGCGCCGAGGTCCGCGCCGAACCCTGCTTCGGTAATCGCGTACTCCGCAAGGCTCATCGCCGCGTACGTTGCCTGCACGCTGTTGCAACCGTGCGCGATATTCGCAAACGGACCGCCGTGAACGAACGCGGGAGTTTCCTCTAAGGTTTGCACAAGATTCGGCTTTATCGCATCCTTAAGGAGCGCCGTCAT
>CAYWML010000063.1:0-7285 GCA_964459515.1 uncultured Clostridia bacterium
TCCCGGCATCATAAGCGCCAACCGCCTCAAACATGGAGGAGAGCGATCTCTTTCTGCCATTTACATGTCCCGCAAGCATAGGGCCTCCGGAAACGAAAACGGTGGGAATATTCACGCGGGCAGCCGCCATCAGAAGTCCGGGTACATTCTTGTCGCAGTTGGGAATCATAACAAGTCCGTCAAACTGGTGTGCCTTGGCAAGGCACTCCGTAGAATCGGCAATCAAATCGCGCGTGACGAGGGAATATTTCATGCCCGTATGCCCCATCGCAATGCCGTCGCAAACGGTGATGGCAGGGAACATGATCGGCGTTCCGCCTGCCATCGCCACGCCGAGCTTCACCGCCTGCGCGATTTTATCGAGGTGGGTATGCCCCGGCACGATTTCGTTATAGGAACAGACGACGCCGATAAGCGGTTGCGCCATTTCCTCGTCCGTCATGCCGAGCGCGTGGTATAAAGAGCGGTGCGGCGCGTTTGCAAAGCCGTCCACTATCGTATCCTTGACCATACTTCTCCTTTTTCAAGCCCTTTCGCGGCATACGCCGCAAGCGTGTGTTTTAGTTATTGATGAATTTTTCTTCGTCTGCCCAGCTATACAGCTTGCGGATCTCTTTGCCGACGACTTCGGAAGGGTGCTCCGCCGCGATTTTGCGCATGGCATTGAAATGCACCTGTCCCCCCCCTTCGGACATATCCAACAAAAACTCTTTCGCGAACGTACCGTCTTGAATTTCTTTCAAAACTTTTTTCATCGCCTTTTTCGTTTCTTCGGTGATAATCTTCGGTCCCGTTACGTAATCGCCGTATTCCGCCGTGTTAGACACAGAATAGCGCATTCCCTCGAAGCCGCTTTGATAAATCAAATCGACGATAAGCTTCATCTCGTGAATACATTCGAAGTATGCGTTTCTCGGATCGTAGCCAGCCTCGACGAGCGTTTCGTAGCCTGCCTGCATAAGCGCGCTGACGCCGCCGCAAAGCACCGCCTGTTCCCCGAACAAATCCGTTTCCGTTTCCGTACGGAAGGTCGTTTCCAAAACGCCTGCGCGCGCACCGCCGATACCGAGCGCGTATGCCAAGCCGATTTCCAAAGCGTCGCCCGTCGCATCCTGCTCCACGGCGATAAGACAAGGCACGCCCTTTCCCGCGAGATACTCGCTGCGGACGGTATGCCCCGGTCCTTTGGGCGCGACCATGATAACGTTGACGTCCTTCGGCGGTTTAATGCAACCGTAATGGATATTAAAGCCGTGCGCAAACGCCAGCGTTTTGCCTGCCGTCATGTGCGGTTCTATGCTTTCCTTATACAGTTTCGCCTGCTTCTCGTCGTTGATGAGGATCATGACGATATCCGCCGCCGCAGCCGCTTCCGCCGCCGTCATGACGGTAACGCCCTGCCGCTCCGCTTTTTCCCAGCTCTTGCTCCCTTTATACAAACCGACGACGACCTTTACGCCCGATTCCATTAAGTTGAGCGCGTGCGCGTGCCCTTGCGAGCCGTACCCGATGATCGCCACCGTTTTGCCGTTCAGTTTGTTCAAATCGCAGTCCGATTGATAAAAAATTCTGTTTGCCATAATATTTTCCTTCCTTTTAATGATTTTTTTATTATCGTTTTTTTATTTATCCAAAAGGGTTACGTTGCCTCTATCCAAAGCGACGATGCCCGTTCGGCACATTTCCAAAATCCCGAACGGCTCCATCAGCTTAACGAACGCGTCGATCTTGGAAGAATTGCCCGTCACCTCGATACACATGCCGTCCGCAGAATAATCGATGACGTTGGCGCGGAACACGTCCACCGCCGTCATAACGTCGCTTCTCGTTTCCGACTTGTTTTGCACTTTGATCAACATAAGTTCTCGTTTCATGGCGTCCGAGTCCAACACTTCCACCTTTTTCACGACGTACAGCTTCTGCAATTGATGTATCAGCTGTTCGCAATCGTAGCCGTCGCCGCGTAGCCGAATGGTAATACGGGAATATTCCGAGCGTTCCGTTTCGCCGACGGTGAGCGCGTCGATATTAAAGCCTCTGCGCGTAAACATCGCCGTCACACGCGTAAGCACGCCTGCCTGATTGTCGGCGTACACCGCCAACACGAATTCTTTCTTTTCGTCCATTTCGCGTCTCCTTATCCGTCGATTTTCGTAATCATGTCCGCAATCGCGCCGCCGGGGGGCAACATGGGCAATACCAACTCGTCGGGATCGATACGCACGTCAATAAGCGAAGGCTTATTCGCCTGCAACGCTTGCGTATACGCGCGTTTGAACGCCGCTTGCGTATCCGCCGTATAGCCGTCCGCGCCGAACGCCTCCGCCAATTTTACGAAGTCCGTCTTACGTCCCAAAGTCGTTTCCGAATATCGCTTTCCGAAAAACAGCCGTTGCCATTGCCGCACCATACCCAAAACGCCGTTGTTCAAAAGCACGATGACGACGGGAATTTTATAGGTGACCGCCGTTGCCAGTTCGTTTAAATTCATGCCGAAGCTGCCGTCTCCCGTAATCAGCGTAACGGGATCTTTCGTCGCCGCGTACGCGCCGATTGCCGCCCCCAAACCGAAGCCCATCGTACCCAAACCGCCGCTTGACACGATACGGCGCGGTCCGTCGAACGAGGCGTATTGCGCCGTCCACATTTGATGTTGCCCCACGTCCGTCGCGAAAATCGTGTTCTTCGGCTTGCACGCGTTGATTACTTCAAACACCTGCCTCGGCGTAAGCGGCGCGCTTGCCGCCGCCGCGAGCGACTCTTCCAAGCGAAGCTCCTCCGTCTTCAAGCGGCGCACTTCCATCAACCAATCCATGCGAAGCCGCTCTTCGCAACCTGCCGCTATCCGCAAAAACGCGTCCTCCACGTCCCCGACCAAGCCGAGCGTAACGCGTACGTTTTTATTCACCTCCGCGGAATCGGGATCGAGTTGAATAATACGGCTGTTTTTGGCAAATTTCCGCACGTTGCCCGTCGCTCTGTCCGAAAAGCGCACGCCCACGGCAAGGATTAAATCCGCCTTATCCTGCGCCATGGAAGAAGCGTAATGCCCGTGCATACCCTGCATACCGAGGAAGCGTTCTCCCTCTTGCGGCACGGAGGAAAGCCCCATAAACGAACAGCCGATCACCGCGCCGATCTTTTCGGCAAACGCCACGATCTCCTCGCCCATGCCCAAGCCTGCCGCGCCGCCGCCGACGTAAATATACGGCTTCTTCGATTCGTTGATCAAAGCGATTGCCTCGTCGATTTTCTCTTTCCGTACTTTCGGAAGCGGCAACTTTTCCGCAACCGCCTGCGGTTCGTAAACGCACGACGCCTGTTGCACGTCCTTCGGCACGTCTACGAGCACCGGTCCCGGCCTACCCGACTTCGCAATCCGAAACGCCTCGCGCAAAGTATCGGCGAGCGTTTCCACGCTCCGTACCAAAAAATTATGCTTCGTGACGGGCATCGTCACGCCCGTAATATCGATTTCCTGAAAGCTGTCTTTGCCGATTAAGGAACGCGGCACGTTGCCCGTAATCGCGACCATGGGTATGGAATCGAGCATTGCCGTCGCAATTCCCGTGACCAAATTCGTCGCCCCGGGGCCGCTGGTGGCGATACACACGCCGACCTTGCCCGTCGCACGGGAATACCCGTCCGCCGCGTGCGCCGCGCCTTGTTCGTGCGCGGTGAGATAATGTTTGATTTCCGTACGATATTCGTACAATGCGTCGTAAACGTCGATAATCTGTCCGCCGGGATAGCCGAACACGTCGGTAACTCCCTGCTCTATCAATGTTTTTACGATGATTTGCGCACCCGTATATTTCATCGCTGTGCTCCTCCCGAACTATTTTCTTGTGCCGCCAACAACCGATTGAGGGCGGACACCAACGCGCAAACGGACGACGTCATAATATCGCTGTGCACGCCTGCGCCCCAATAGGATTTTCCTTCGTACGACAGCCTCACGTACGACGCCGCGCGCGCCGAGGAATGTTCCTCCAAAGCGTGCTGTTCGTAATTTTCCAAAACGTACTGCATGCCGACGACTTTCTTCAATGCGTTGGAAACGCAATTCAAACGACCGTTTCCGTCCGCACACACCGTGCGCCGTTCGCCGAAAAGCACGGTTTCCGCCGCCGCACGCACGTTTCCGTCGCCGCCGTCCTCATACTTCACGCTTTCCAACCGCAACGCCTCCTCGCGATTGACATACTCTTTCACGAATATGTCGTACACTTCCTGCGCCGCCAACTCCCGATGACCGCGATCGGAAACGCCCTTGACGAGATAACCGAATTCTTCGCGCATACGTTGCGGCAAAAGCAACTTAAACTGCGTTTCCAATACATAGCCGATTCCGCCCTTGCCCGACTGCGAATTGATACGGATAACGTCCGCTTCGTACACCCTGCCCACGTCCGCCGGATCGATGGGGAGATAGGGCACGGTCCACGTTTGCAAGCCGCGCTCCTCGCGATATTTCATGCCTTTTGCGATCGCGTCTTGGTGCGATCCCGAAAACGCCGCAAACACCAATTTCCCGCTGTACGGTTGCCGATCTCCCACGCGCATACGCGTTACCCGTTCGTACACCGAAGTGATATGCGGCAAATCGGAAAAATCGAGCAACGGATCTACCCCTTGCGAATACATATTCAAAGCAAGCGTGACGATATCGACGTTGCCCGTACGCTCCCCGTTGCCGAACAGCGTACCTTCGATACGATCGCCCCCTGCCAGCAACCCCGCTTCGCTGTCCGCCACGGCGCAACCGCGATCGTTATGCGGATGTAAAGACACCGTCACGCTCTCCCGACTGCGCAAATGCTTGCACATATACTCCACCTGCGCGGCGTACACATGCGGCATGGAATGGGAAACCGTAACGGGAAGATTGATAATCGCCTTATCCGTCGGCGTCGGTTGCCAAATATCCAAAACGGCGTTGCATATTTCCGCGGCGAAGGGCGGCTCCGTGCCCGTAAAGCTTTCGGGAGAATATTCCAAAGTAATCTTCCCCTCCGCTTTGTCCTTATACGCCTTGCAAAGCCGTGCGCCGAACTCCGCCAAAGCCACGATTTCCTTTTTCTCTTTCTTGAACACCTGCGTGCGTTGCGCCACGGACGTGGAATTGTACAAATGCACGATGGCGCGCTTCGCACCCCGTATCGCCTCGAACGTCTTGTCGATAATATGCTCTCGCGATTGCGTCAGCACCTGTATCGTCACGTCGTCGGGGATAAGATTGCCTTCGATCAACGCGCGACAAAATTCGTACTCCGTCTCGCTCGCCGCAGGGAAGCCGATTTCGATTTCCTTAAACCCGACGGCGCAAAGCAGCTTGAAAAACTCTAATTTTTCCTCCAAATTCATAGGAATGATCAACGCCTGATTTCCGTCCCGAAGATCGACGCTGCACCAAATCGGCGACTTATCGATATACGAACGCTTCGTCCAATCCCAAGTCGCGTCCTCCGCCTCAAAATATTGTCTGACGTATTTGTTACTGTTTTTCATACTGCACCTATTATCAAAAAAAAATCTCTTCCGTCGCACGACAAAAAGCCACGTGCTGCGAAAGAGACGAAGAAACTCCGCGGTACCACTCTTATTGGTAAATTGCATTTACCCGCTTATATACTCTCTGTCACGGGAGAACCCGTCCGAATCTACTCGGCGAAAGCACGCCTTTCTGTCGGAGGCTCGGGGAGGAGCTATATTCCGTAACGCCGTATCGGCTCGCAGCGAACGCCGACTCTCTGTCAACCAAACGTCACGGATTTTTATCCCGTCATTGCCTTTTATTCTGTTTATGGAAACGCCTTATGGCGTTTGTTCGCCGATTCCGTCGGGGCGTTGCCTCTGCACCCGTACAAACGCTTATAGACGATACGTCCAGCCGAACGTATCCTCGCGCGTGCCCCATTGAATACCCGTCAATACATCGTATAGCGTTTGCGTGACCGCGCCGATTTTTCCGTCGCAGATCGTATATTCCTTATCGCCTACGGCAAGCCGCCCTATCGGCGATACCACCGCCGCCGTTCCGCAACCCCACGCCTCTTCCAACGTGCCGTTCTGCAACGCCGTCACCAATTCGTCCAAGGACAGCAACCGCTCCGTCACCGTGTAGCCCATGCCGCGCAACACCTCGATACAGCTCTTCCGCGTAATGCCGGGCAATATCGAACCCGTCAGCTTCGGCGTGACAATCTCTCCGCCGATCTTAAACATGACGTTCATCGCGCCGACTTCTTCCACGTACTTCCGTTCTACGCCGTCCAACCATAACACCTGCGAATAGCCGCGCTCCGCCGCACGTTCGCCTGCGCGCGTGCTCGCCGCGTAGTTTCCGCCGCACTTCGCGTAACCCGTGCCGCCGCGCACCGTGCGCACGTCCTCCGATTCTATCATAATCCCGACGGGGTTTATCCCCTCCGCGTAATAACTGCCGCTGGGCGAAGCTATCAACATAAACGTCGCTCTATGCACCGCGTGCACGCCGAGCGTTTCGTCGTTGCCGAACAGAAAGGGGCGCAAATACAACGACGTACCGAAAGATTTCGGCACCCAACGCTCCTCTAAGCGCACGAAAGTCGTCAAAAGTTCCAACATATCCCCTTCGTCCATCTGCGGCAAACTCATGCGCTCCGCTGAGTTATTCATGCGCCGTACGTTCTCCGTCGGGCGGAAGAGTTGTACGCCGCCGTCTGCGCGACGATAGGCTTTCAACCCCTCGAATATCTCCGCGCCGTAATGCAACACCGTAGAGGCAGGGTGCAAAGAAATCCTGCCGAACGGCACGATTCTCGCGTCGTACCAACCGCGCCCCCGTTCCCAATCGACGAGCAGCATATGGTCGGTGAATACCTTTCCGAACCCTAAGCCGTCCTCCGAAGGAAGCGCGCGCGGCGTATCCGTTTTCGTAATTGCAATCTGCATTTATCTCGCCTCCCGTTTATGCAAAAAACGAATTATCAAACGCGTTTTCATTTATTTATACAATCATAGCACACTTTGCCGAATAAGTCAACGTTTTGGGCGAAGAAAAATGAAATTTTCGTAAAAATTGGGATAAATCGAAAAATTCCGCGAAGTGTGCTATTGACAATTCGCCGTACGTATGTTATACTATAAACGAGTTAGAAATATTTTAACGCTCGCGTTTCCGCCTATCGGCGGAGATTGCCACGGCACATTCGTGCCTCGCAATGACAAGCATATGTTTTCGCCTAATGCCCGTCATTACGAGGAGCGAAGCGACGCGGTAATCTCGTGGCGAGCCGTAGGC
>CAYWML010000064.1:0-7185 GCA_964459515.1 uncultured Clostridia bacterium
GAGAACGGTTGGCCGAGCGGTTTCGTCGGCGGTAAGCTGTTGGAGAATATCGAAAACCACGATAAATATTTGACGCATACGATCGGCGCGTACGATCCTTCCGCAACGGTTTCTTACGATTTGACGGGGGCATGTCTGCGACGAACGACCTGCGGCGAAAATTGTTTGAACGTGTACGAGCATTATTCGGCTTCCACGGCAGACATCTTAAACGGCGAGGTCGTGGATCAGTTCATCGCGCAAACGCACGAGGAATATAAAAAACGCGACACATACGAATTGAAAGGCTTTTTCACGGACGAACCGCAGTATTATCGTTGGGGAACGCCTTTTACGAGAGTGCTTCCGCGCTATTTCAAGGAACATTACGGCGAGGATATTTACGACGGCTTGGGCTTGCTCTTCGAGAAAAAAGAGGGCTATCGCGAGTTCCGCTATAAATATTGGAAAGCCATGCAGGATCTCATGCTGACGAATTACGCGAAAAAGGTGTATGAATGGTGCGATTCCAACGGCTATAAATTGACGGGGCATTACGTCGAGGAAGGCTCTATGGCGGCGCAAATGTGGTGTTGCGGCGGCATCATGCCGTTTTACGAATACGAACATATTCCCGGCGTCGATTGGTTGGGAAGACATATCGGTTCGGAACTTACCGCAAAACAGGTGGGCAGCGTAGCGGCACAGCTCGGGAAGAAGCAGGTGCTCACCGAAACTTACGCTTGTTGCGGTTGGGACGTAACGCCGACCGAACTGAAAAAAATTGCCGAAGTACAGTACGTAAACGGCGTAAATTTGATGTGCCAGCACTTGCTTCCGTTTACGGAACACGGGCAAAGAAAACGGGATTATCCCGCGCATTTTTCGGCTGTCAATCCTTGGGTGAACAAGGGCTTTAAGGATTTCAACGACTATTTTTCCGTGCTCGGAAAAATCTTATCCGAAAGCGAAGAAATCGTCAACGTGGCAATGTTGCACCCGATCCGCAGTACGTATTTCGAGTATCAGCGCGACGGTTGCGACAACGGCGGCGAAATCGTTGCGGATTTTGACGCAAGTTTGCAAACGCTCGTGGAAAAAATCGGCGCGATGCAAATCCCGCACCACTATTTGGACGAAACGCTGCTTGCGAAATACGGCAGAGTGGAGGGCAATAAACTTTGCCTCGGAAAGTGCGCTTACGAATTCTTGATTTTGCCAAAGCTGTATACCATGGACGCGACGACGGAGAATTTGTTGCATGAATTCGTCAACGCGGGGGGCAAGGTTTTGCTCATCGACGAGAAGCCGCGTTACGTGGAGTGGAGAGAATACGACTATCCGTATCTGCATACGAACGTGACGTGGGACGAGATTGTTGCGGCGCAACCGTACGCGATTGCGAACGCCGACGGCTTGCGTTCGACGCTTCGTCGGGATATGGACGGAAAAGAATTTATCTACGTCGTCAACTTCGGCGCGGAAACGACGGCGGACTTCCGCCTGCAAAAAGGCAGATCCTTTATCGCGTACGATATTTTGAAAGACGAATATACGCCGCTTTCCACGCGCGTGCGCTTCGACGAGGGACAGTCGTACGTCTTGTATATCGGCGAGGACGTCGCGCCTGCCGAAAAAGCGGCGTTGCAGACGATCCGCCTCGGCGAAGGTTTCGACATCGCGCAGCCCGTAGACAATTATCTGACGTTGGACTATATACGCTATTCGACGGACGGCGTGCATTACAGCGAACCCGTACACCATATGGGCGTATTCAATGAAATGTTGCAACGACGCTATCGCGGCAGACTGTTCTTACGCTACGAAGCGGAAATCGCCGCGTTGCCTACGATTTGCGAATTGCTCGCAGAAGATACGAATACGCGCCGCGTTTGCGTAAACGGGAAAGAAGTGCAAAGCTGCGGATCGTCCGCGCTGGAGCGCGCGTTGCTTCGTTACGACGTGGCAGGGCTTCTCAAAATCGGCAAAAACGAGTTTGAAATCGAAATCGACTATTTCCAAAGCGAACAGGTATATTACGCGTTGTTCGGCGAAAACGTAACGGAAGGTTTGAAAAATTGCCTCGCTTACGATACGGATATAGAGGCGGTTATGCTGAAAGGCAACTTCGGCGTACGCGGCGAGTTTGAAAAGGGGAACGCGGAGAATATCCTTCTCGGCAAAAATTTTGTCATCGATAAACAGAAAACGCACGTTGTTTCGCTTATCGAGGACGGCTTCCCGTTCTTCTCCGGAAATATAACGCTGAAACAGAAGATCACGGTCGAACGGACGGATTGCGAGTTGGTGACGGATAAGCGTTTCCACTTGTTGGACGTTACGATAAACGGCGTGCGCGCAGGCAGATTGCTGTTCGGGCGGCGCATGGATTTGTCGCCGTACCTGCGTGTCGGCGAAAACGAAATCGAAATCGTTTTGACGGTCGGCAATCGTAATCTTCTCGGACCGTTCCACACTTTGGAACAGGAGAATTTCGGCGTAGGACCGTACACGTTCGAGCGTATCGGCACTTGGAGCAACGGCAAGAGTAGCCTTATGCGCGACGAAAGCTACGCTTTTGTGAAAACGTTGGTGTAAGTATATCGGAATAAAAGAGGGGCGACAATTTGTCGCCCCTTTTCCGTGAAAAAACGCGAGCAGAGCTTGCTTAAACGGAAAGGGGGGGTGCGGGTTTCGTCGTAAAGCAACGCCGCGAATGCGGCGTTTGTTTTTGGCGGCGGGCGTTGTCCATTGCACCCCCCACACAAGGAATTATGTTCCTTGACCTTGGTTTTCGCATGACGGCGGAGGTAGGGCAAGAAAAAAAGAACGAAAAAACACGTTACTGCGATATTGACAAAACGCATATTCCGTGTTATAATGGGGGCGAAAACGATTGGGAGGATTTAGCGAAAACGAGAATGATAGATTTGCTGCATTTGGAAAAATACCAAGAAAATAATCGGATAGAAGCCAAAAAAGCCCTCGGCGGTTTGCCGAAAAGCATTTGGGAAACTTATTCCGCGTTTGCAAACACGTTCGGAGGGATTCTTTTGCTGGGCGTGGAGGAATTGTCGGACGGGAAACTTTCCGTCGCAAACGGGGGAATCGCCGATCCGAACGCTTTCATCGAGGAATTTTGGTCAATCGTAAACGATCCGAAAAAAGTTAGCGTGAATATCCTATCGAACGATGACGTGTGTGTTCGGGAAATCAACGGGAAGAAGATCATCGTCATTACGATACCGCGCGCCGATAGAGTGTATCGCCCCGTTTACGTGGACGGAAATCCGCTGACGGGGACGTATCGGCGCAACGGGGAAGGGGATTATCGGTGCACCCGAGAAGAGTATGCGGCGATGGTGCGCGACGCGTCTTTTCAAACGCAGGATATGCTCGTTTTGGAAAAAATGCCTTTGTCCGTTTTTAACGAGGCGAGCGTTGCCGATTATCGTCGGCGTATGCGTTCCTCTCGTCCGCAACACGTTTGGGAAAGCTTGACGGACGAGGGATTTCTGCTCAAAATAGGCGCGGTCGCGATCGGGAAAGACGGGAAGAAGCACCCGACTTCAGCAGGGCTTTTGATGTTCGGCAATGCGCACGTTATTCGGGGCGAATTCGGCGATCGCCTTCTGGCTTATCGGGAGTGCCCTGACGGAGAATCGTCCGCAACGGAGGGTGCGGCTTCTGCTTTTGCGGCTTGGAATGGCAACGTTTACGATTTCTATTTACACGTTTACGAGAAATTGGCGCAAGCCGTGCCGACTTTTTGGGCAAAGGGCGGCGTAGCTACGGACGAGGCGGCAGTGCGGCAAGCTTTGCGCGAAGCGTTGACGAATTGCTTGGTGAATGCGGATTATTACGGGCGGCAAGGCGTTTCGATTGTCAGAAAAGAGGACGAGATCGTGTTTTCCAATTCGGGGGGATTTCGTATCGAAGTCGATACCGCGAAGAGCGGCGGTATATCCGATCCTCGAAACGCCACGATGTTGAAAATGTTTCATTTGCTCCATAAAAGCGAGCGCGCGGAGGGGGGCGGCATTCCCTATATCCTCTCCGTTTGGCAAAAGCACGAATGGCGCGAACCGATTATCGTGGAATCGTTTGCGCCCGAACGGACGACTTTGGTGCTTTTTATGGGGCAGCGACAAGAAAAGCGCGAGGAAAAAGCGGCAATAAAAACTTTCAACCCTAAGCAAGCCGTCGTCGAATATCTGACGGAGCGCGTTTCGGCGAACAGCCGAGAACTAGCGGACGCGTTGGGGCTGAAAACGGCGCGCGCGGACGAGATTTTGCAGGAATTGGAAGCCGCGGAAATCATCGTCGCCGAAGGGGAAAAGCATAATCGAACATATCGTTTGAAAAAGTGAAAAAAGCGTATAAGCCGTTTTGGGGAGGTATACGGGTTGAATAAAAAATATGCGCTCCGAAAGCGTTGTTGGCTTTGGGAGCGCGCAGAAATTTTGTCGGCTGTTTTGCCGTTTATTTCGTGCCTTTGACTTTTTGAATGTCGTAGGGGGTGTTTTGATAGACGAAGTAGTTCAGCCAATTCGAGAATAAAAGGTGGGCGTGTCCGCGCCATGTGACGAGCGGCGATTTCGTCGGATCGTCGTTCGGAAAATAGTTTTCGGGTATGCGAATGGGCTTTCCTTGCGAAAGATCACGCAGATATTCGTTTTTCAGGGTGTCTGCGTCGTATTCCGAATGCCCCGTGATGAAAATTTGTCTGCCGTTTTTCGTCGCGACGGCGTAAACGCCCGTCTTTTCGGACGAGGCGAGAATACGCAAGCCTTTCGTGCGTTCGATATCCGCGCGCGCCACCGTCGTATGCCGCGATTGCGGAACCATGAACACGTCGTCGAAGCCGCGGAAGAGAATGGATTTTTTATAGTCCACGGTGTGCGGAAATATGCCGAACAGCTTTTCGGGAACGGGCTGTTTGGGAATGCCGTAATGATAGTACAGCCCTGCTTGCGCGCCCCAGCAAATATGCAACGTGCTGTGTACGTGCGTTTTGCTCCATTCCATAATCTCCGTCAGCTCCTGCCAATACTCCACTTCTTCGAAAGGCAGGTGCTCTACGGGTGCGCCCGTGATAATCATGCCGTCGAATTTTTCCGCGCGCACGTCGTCGAACGTCTTGTAGAAGGCAAGCAGGTGCTCTTCCGCCACGTTTTTCGATTGGTGCGATTTCGTGTGGATAAGCTCCATTTCCACCTGCAAAGGGGTGTTGCCGAGCAAGCGCGCAAGCTGCGTTTCCGTTTCGATTTTTTTCGGCATGAGATTGAGAATCAAAATGCGCAACGGGCGAATATCCTGCGCGATTGCGCGATCCTCGGTCATGACGAATATATTTTCCTCCGTCAGCGTTTTGACGGCGGGCAAATTGTCGGGAATTTTAATGGGCATGGCGTGCTCCTTATCGTTGGTGTTTTTGCGCGCGGCGGATTACAGCTGCGCAAGCGCTTGTTCGATGTCCTCGATTAAGTCTTCGTAATTTTCGATGCCGCAGGAAAGCCGTACGAGGTCGCCGGGAACGCCTGCCGCCTGCAACTCTTCCTCGTTCATTTGGCGATGGGTGGAGCTTGCAGGGTGCAGACAGCAGCTACGCGCGTCCGCAACGTGCGTTTCGATGGCGATGAGTCGCAACGCCTTCATGAATTTTTCCGCGGCGGCTCTACCGCCTTTTACGCCGAAGCTGACGACGCCGCATGTGCCTTTCGGCATATATTTTTGCGCGAGGGGATAGTAGCGGTTGGAGGGCAGACCGGGAT
The DNA here is from genome assembly GCA_964459515.1 of uncultured Clostridia bacterium. GTDB lineage: Bacteria > Bacillota > Clostridia > Christensenellales > Borkfalkiaceae > Scatosoma. The sequence continues at coordinate 5,754 of CAYWML010000064.1, forward strand.
AGTTCACCCAGCCGATACGTTCGTTGCTTTCCAAATACTCCGCTACGCGTTGCGCGTTCAGGCAATGCCGCTCCATACGAACATGCAAACTTTCCAAGCCGAGGTTGAGATAGAACGCGCTTTGCGGCGATTGCGTAGAGCCGAAGTCGCGCATGAGCTGCGCAGTGGCTTTGGTGATAAACGCGCCGCCTTGCCCGAATTTTTTCGCGTAGGTAATGCCGTGGTAGCTTTCGTCGGGGGTGCAAAGCCCGGGGAACTTATCCGCGTGCGCCAGCCAATCGAAGTTGCCGGAATCGACGATGCAACCGCCGACGGCGACGCCGTGTCCGTCCATGTATTTCGTCGTGGAGTGGGTGACGATATCCGCGCCGAAGTCGAACGGGCGGCAGTTGACGGGGGTGGCAAAGGTGTTGTCTACGATGAGAGGCACGCCGTGCGCATGCGCCGCTTTGGCGAATTTTTCAAAATCCAGCACGGTGAGCGCGGGGTTTGCGATGGTTTCGCCGAATACGGCTTTTGTGTTGGGGCGGAATGCCGCGCGCAATTCTTCTTCCGAACAGTCGGGGGAAACGAAGGTAAATTCAATCCCCATTTTTTTCATGGTGACGGCGAAAAGATTATACGTGCCGCCGTAGATCGAGGAAGAGGAAACGACGTGGTCGCCTGCGCTCGCGATGTTGAATACGGCGAAGAAGTTCGCCGCTTGTCCCGAGGAAAGAAGCATTGCCGCCGTGCCGCCCTCCAAGGCGCAGATCTTTGCCGCGACGGTGTCGCAGGTGGGGTTTTGCAGACGGGAGTAGAAATAGCCGCTCGCTTCCAAATCGAACAGTTTTCCCATATCTTCGCTCGTGGCGTATTTGAAAGTCGTGCTTTGCACGATCGGTACTTGGCGCGGTTCGCCGTTGGCAGGCGTATAGCCGCCCTGCACGCAAGCGGTTTCTATGCGTATTTTTTTATCCATGGTAAAATCTCCTTTCGCGCTCGCGCGCGACACTATCTTAATTCGTTCTCCAAAGTATAGCACCTCGTTGCGGCAATGTCAAGCGTTTTCGACGTTCTTCGTTTGAAAAGCAGATGAAAAACATCGCCGTTGCGTGATTTCGACGGCGAAAGACGGGGAAGCTTTGATGGGCGTTTTGGCTGTTGAACGCGTACCTGCCCCACCCGTTTCCGCCTAACGGCGGGGATTGCCGCAGTCGCACGTGCCGCGCTCCTTCGCAATGACATATCCCCCCCCCCCCCCGTCATTACGAGGAGCGAAGAGACGTGGTAATCTCGTGGCAAGCCTATGGCTTGCCGCGAAGCGCAAGCAAAAAATTGGCGATTTTATAAAAAAAATTAAAAAAAATTCAAAATATTTCCGAAAAACTATTGACAAATTTTGTATATCGCTGTAAAATAAAAGCAAGTAATTGGCTCGATCGCCCATGGG
>CAYWML010000065.1:0-6991 GCA_964459515.1 uncultured Clostridia bacterium
CGGCGCAGGCGCGTTTTCGGACGGGAAATATAACATCACCAACGATTTCGGCGGAACGCTTTACGAATATATCGGCAAGAAAAAAGCGTTGGAATTGATGCACTACGTGGACGAGATCAATATGCGCTACGGCGGAGAGGGAACGAAGCTGTACACCACGGCAGGCTCGCAATTCAAGAAGATTTGTATGCAGAACGGCTTGCACTTGTTGGACGCGTCCGTGCGCCATCTCGGCACGGATATAAACTACGTCGTGCTGGAAAACCTGTACAACGATTTGCGGGATAAAGCGGATTTTTATTTTCATAAGCCCGTGGAACATATTGCCGCGACGGAGGACGGCTATCGTATCGTATGCGGAAACGAAACGTATACTTGTACGAAATGTATAGTATCCGTCGGGCGTAGCGGCAGTAAATGGATGGAGCAGGTATGCAACGAAATGCAAATTCCCACGAAATCCAACCGTGTGGACATCGGCGTGCGCGTGGAACTTCCCGCGGAAATTTTTTCGCATTTGACGGACGAATTGTACGAAAGCAAGATCGTGTATCGCACGGAAAAGTACGGCGATAAAGTGCGTACTTTCTGCATGAACCCGAAAGGAGCGGTCGTCAGCGAAAATACCAACGGTATCGTTACGGTGAACGGGCACAGCTACGAGGACGTGCGTAAACAAACGCAAAATACCAACTTTGCATTGCTCGTTTCTAAGCATTTTTCCGAACCTTTCCACGATTCCAACGGCTACGGCGAATCGATCGCGCGGCTTAGCAATATGCTGGGCGGCGGTATTATCGTGCAACGCTTCGGAGACCTTATCCGCGGCAAACGCAGTACGCAAAGCCGCATAGAGGAGTCGTTTACGACGCCCACGCTCAACGCAACGCCGGGGGATTTAAGCCTCGTATTGCCGAAACGGATTTTGGACGGCATTATCGAGATGATTTACGCTTTGGATAAGATTGCGCCGGGGACGGCGAACGAGGACACGTTGCTGTACGGCGTGGAAGTGAAATTCTACAATATGGAAGTGGCGGTGGACGAGAAATTGCAAAGCCGTTACGAGGGACTGTACATCATCGGCGACGGCAGCGGTATTACCCATTCGCTGTCGCACGCTTCCGCGAGCGGCGTGCACGTGGCGCGGGATATCGTGGCGGCGTACGCTACGGAGAAATAATAGGGGAGAGAAATTATGCCGAATATCAACGTAAAAAAATTGGACGAAAGGGCGGTGTTGCCGACGTACGGTTCGGCTTTTGCGGCAGGGGCGGATCTCTACGCCGTCGCCGACGAACCGATTGTCATTCCGCCGCAGGAAACGCGGCTGGTGCATACGGGGCTTGCCATGGAGATCCCGACAGGGTACGCAGGCTTGATTTACGCGCGGAGCGGCTTAGCGACGAAACGAGGACTCGCGCCGGCAAACAAAGTGGGCGTGGTGGACGCGGATTATCGCGGCGAAGTCATGGTTGCCTTGCATAACCATTCCTTGTCGGTGCAGCAGGTGGAGCACGGGGAGCGAATTGCGCAACTCGTCGTCGCGCCGTTTTTACGGGCGAACTTTTCGGAAACGGACGTTTTGGACGAAACCGAGCGCGGAAACGGCGGCTTCGGCAGTACGGGAACGAAATAAACGAAAGGGACAGGTATGCGTTGAACGCATAAAACGAATGGTGACGATATGTCGATGAGAATGCGTAAAAAAAGAAACTTCGAAGGGCGTATGGAGGCGTGCGCGGATTTGTTGCTGGCACGCGGCGCAAACGGGATTTTGAACATGAAAGAGGCGGCGGAGCATTATCGCGCGTTGCTCGACTTTCAGGCTGTTTTCGGCAACGAACAACCCGTTGCGTTGGAAATCGGTTGCGGTAAAGGCGGTTTTATTTTGACTTTGGCGGAGAAGTGCCCCGAAATGAATTTTTTGGCGTTGGAGAAGATGAGCAACGTCATTTTAACGCCGCTCGAAGAAGCAAAAAAACGCGCCGTGGGGAACGTGCGTTTTTTGAATATCCGCGCGGAATGTCTGCCTTGCTATATTCCCGAGGGGAGCTTGGATAGGATTTATTTGAATTTTTCCACGCCCTTGCCGAAACAGGGCTACGTCACGCAGCGTTTGACGCATCGCGGCTTTTTGGAGGTCTATAAACGTCTGTTGAAAAAGGGAGGCAAGATCGTGCAAAAAACGGACGATCGGGACTTTTTCGATTTTTCGTTGGAGGAATATCGCGCGTGTGGTTTTACTTTGGAAAATTGCACGTACGATCTGCACGCGGACGGCAATCCCGAATGGAATATCGTTACGGAATACGAGCAAAAGTGGGTGGAGCGCGGTTTGCCGATTCACCGCGTGGAAGCGGTATTGCGCTAATTGCCGACCGCCGCATAGCGGCGTAAAACGCGAAAGAAAAATTTGCTAGAATAGGTATAGAGGGCGGCTTTCGCCGCATGGAACGCCGCGACTGCGGCGTTTATTTTTTGCAGTATAAGGAGTGACGCTCCTTAACCTTGGTTTTTTTGCTTGACGAGGGCGGCTTGCCACGGTGCGGTCTATTATGTCGATGAAATGCACAAAAATCCGAATAAAAACCGAAAAATTCATCGTATTATCACTTTTGCGTGCTATGCTATAGGGGAACGAAACAAGATTTGCCGAAAAAGGCGTTGCGTTTCGTTTCCTATAATTTCAATAAAGCGGCAATTTGCCGTTGCAGGAGGAAAAATAATGCGTTATACAAAAATGATTGCGTCGGTTTTGGCGTGCTTGTCGCTGACGTTTACGGGGTGTGACAAAATCGCGAACGTCGGTTCGGATAAGGCGGAACATAGCGGCAACGCTTTCTCTTCGGAAAGCGCGGCTTCGGACGGCGATGGCGTGCACGTGCATACTTACGACGGCGTATGGCAATACGACGAAACGAGCCATTGGCAAACGGCGACGTGCGAACACACGGATGAAAAGGGATATTTGGCGGCGCATACGTATGCCGATCTTACCGAGGACGAGGACGGCTATATCACATATGATTGTACCGTTTGCGGTTATACGAAGAGAGAAAAATCCGAATATTCCGTCGTTTGCGAAGAAGGCACGGAAGGCTGTTACTCGATAAGTGGCAGTACGCTTACGTTCTCGGGTATGGCAGAAAATACCGTCTATTCCGTATCGGGGCAGTTCTTAGGCGATATCGTCATCGAAGTTTCCGACGAGCTTGAATTCGAGTTGGAGCTCAAAGGCTTTTCGCTGTACAGCTCCGAAATCAACCCCGTCACGATTACGGGCGGCGACAAGGTGACGCTGACGGCGAAAAAAGATACCGTCAACTATATTTACGATGCGCGCGAAGCCGTGTCCGACGAGGACGAGGAGGCGTATAAAGGCGCGATTCATTCCGATTCCGACTTGGATATCGGCGGCAAAGGCACGCTGTTTGTGACTTCCGAAAATAACAACGGCATTCATACGAAAGACGATTTGAAAGTGAAAAATTTGACGCTTACCGTGAATTGCCAAGACAACGCCTTAAAAGGCAACGACAGCGTGACCGTCAAGGGCGGCAATATTACGTTGATCGCCAAAACGGGCGACGGGATTAAAACGAAAAACAGCGACCTTTCGAGCAAAGGGAAACAGCGCGGCTCGGTGACGGTTTCGGAATGCGATTTGACGATTTATGCCGCTTGCGACGGTATCGACGCGGCGTATAACGCGGAAATTAACGAAGCAACGACGAACGTGACGATTTATACGGACAAATATTCGGAATATTCCGAAGAAGTGACGGGCGTTTCCGATGACGTATACTATATTCGGTACACCAACCCAAATTATAAGTATTCGGTGAAATATTACAATTCCGACGACGATTACGTTTGGGAGAACGCCACGTTCTACAAGAGTGTTTCCGGCGGTAGAGGTAGTACGTATTATTACTATTCTTTCCCTGTGCGCACGGGGTATCAAAAAATTCAGATGTTTGTGTATAACGCTTCGCAAACGCAGGGACAGGAAACGGAGTATCAAACTTGTACCGATTATTTGACATGGAACATGGCATACGATACGCTTGCACTTTCTTCTCGCGGATACAGTTGGACGAACTATACGACGACGTCGAACGGGTTCGGTGGCAGCATGGGCGGCGGACCGAACGGCGGTATGGGCGGTTTCGGCGGCGGTATGCAAGAAGGGAATACGGAAAAGGGCGACCATTCCACGAAAGGCATAAAAGCCGACAATGAAATTATTATCAATGACGGTGCGATTACGATAAAATCGTATGACGATGCAATTCACGCCAACAACGACGTGGAGCTCGAAAACGGCGAAACGCCCAAGGGCAATATTACGATTACCGGTGGGCAGGTATGCGTTTATAGCAACGATGACGGCATTCACGCCGACGGTACGGTGACGATTTCGGGCGGAAAAATCACGGTTACGCATTCCTATGAAGGTATCGAAGGCGATTACGTCGTAATTTCGGACGGAGATATTTCCGTCACGGCTTCGGACGACGGAATCAACGGCACGGCGACGAGCGGCGTTGCTATCGCGATTTCGGGCGGTACGGTGTACGTGTACGCAGGCGGCGACGGACTCGATTCCAACTCGCAGACGTCTTATCAAGGCATCGTCTTTTCGGGCGGTCAAACGACGATTGTCAGCACGTCGGGCGGAAATTCCGCAATCGATACGGAGCGCGGTTATGCCTATACGGGCGGTAGCGTACTTGCGATTATGCCGTCGAACGGCATGACGAACGAAATGACGAATTGTTCTAATTTCTCTTCCGTAGCTACGAAAATAACTGAATCGGTTACGTCGGGAGCGACGGTTACGGTTTCGGTTTCTTCGGAAACCGTGCTGACCGTGCAAATGCCCTGCGCCTTGTCTGCGATGATTTTATATCTCGGTAGCAACGCCGCAACGATTTCCGTTTTATAAGCCGCCGCAAGAACGAACTCCCGTTTTCGCCTAACGGCGGAGATTGCCACGGCGCATTCGTGTCTTAGCTGACGGGCTTGGTATAGAGTGCGGCGGTTGCCGTGTGGAACGCAAGCGAAGCTTGCTTGAAATGGGATATAAAGCGCGGCTATCGCCGCAAACAAACGCCGCGACTGCGGCGTTTAATTTTTTGCAGTGGGCGTTGCTTCCTGCGCCCCCACAAGCAACAATGTTTCTTGTCCTTGAATTTTCCGCCTGTCGGCGGCGGTGGTGCGGTGGAAGAAGGGGTTGTTTAGAGGAAACGACGGGCTTCGAGGAAGAAGTTCCAACGGCGCGTTGTCATTTTTTCAATGCGCGCGTAATCGGAAGCGGTGTGCAAAATGTATCCTTCGCCGAGATATACGGCTACATGCCCCACACGCTCTATGCCGCTGTTGTTTTGACGGCTTTCGTTGGTGAAATACATGCAATCGCCGCGACGGAGCGCGCTTTTCGTTACGGAAACGCCTTGCTTTATCTGCGTACGCGTGGTGACGTCGAGAAGTACGTTCGCGCCCTTGTAGAAAACGTATTGCACCAAGGACGAGCAATCGAATTTTTGCTTGTCGAAGCCCGAAAGAAGTTTGCCTTTTCCGTCGTGCAGGCGAATAGCTCCGTATATGTACGGCGTGCCGAGCAGAGAATAGCCTTCGTCTAATACCTGCTCCGTCGTTTTATCGGCTTTCGGCAAAGTGAAAACGGCGGCGTAAGCGGCGTAAAGGTAGGCGGTTTGATTTCGGTAACGGGTTTTGTACCAGTTGCCGATTTTGTCGGTGACGGCATAGATTTCGTCTTTATACGCTTTGCCGAGCGCGGCGTGTTGCGTGCCTGCGCCTTTACGCAGGTATACGTCGTTGCCGAGTAGGCGTATGTATTGCGCGCTTTCCTTTTTCGGCGTTTCGGTTGCGTCGGGGCTGCTTGCGCTTGCGGAAGCGTCGCTATCGCTGTCGTCGACACTGCTTTCGGTACTTTCGCTGCTGCTTTCTTCGGCAGGGGAGCTTTCGGCTGTTTCGAGACTTGTGCTTTCGGAGAAGAAGGAATCGCCGTTCGACGCGGAAACGCCGTCGTCTGTTTTCGAGTCGGCGCAAGCGGCTATGGGGTGCAACAACGCGACGACGAGAAGAAGCGCGGTTGCGGTTTTGATTTTTTTCATGTTTATACTTTCCTTAGAATGGTATTTCGTCCATTATACGATAAGTTTTTCGTTCTGTCAATAGGGGAAAATTGGGCGGAATGCCAAAATGCGGCAGGCAGGGACGCGTTGAGCGCATAAAACGCAAAATTAAATTAAAAGCGAAAGACAAGGAACAACCGCTTGCGAAAACGTTGCGGTTATGGTATAATACCATAGGTGCGCGGCTTTGCGCTAAGGAGGCACTATGTCGGAGTTGGATATTTTGAAGCTGTTGCAAAGCTACGGCGAGGAAACGGAGCTGGGCGACTTTTCGCCTGAGGAGCTTCGGGAATTGCTGGATAGAATGCAGGCGGACGGCGAGCCTTTGCCGATGACGAAAGAGGCGTTTAAAGAACGGTATTTTGCTTATTACGACGACGTGAAGGACAAGTCTTTGAAAAAACAGGATTGGTAATACGCGTTTCGGCGGCGAAAAAACGGAAGAAAACGGCTTTTTCGACGAAAGAAAGACGACTTTTCGGAAAAAATAACGAAATAATCGATATTTTTTTTGAAATACTATGGATTTCTGCGGAAGAATATGTTATAATGGTTACAATGTGACGGCGCGCGGTGCGCGCAAGACGAAGGAGGATTATTTTTATCATGCAGCCAAAATACAAAAGAGTATTGTTGAAACTTTCGGGGGAAGCGCTTGCGGGGGAACAACGCTTCGGCTTAAATCACGAAGTGATCGCACCCGTCGTGGAGCAGATCGTGCAGATCCATAACATGGGCGTGGAGGTCGGGCTCGTTATCGGCGGCGGCAATTTCTGGCGCGGCAGACAGGGGACGAGTATGGACCGTACGACGGCGGACCACATGGG
>CAYWML010000066.1:0-6724 GCA_964459515.1 uncultured Clostridia bacterium
TACGAAGCTTTCTGTATCCCGACTTATCCTCGTCGAAATCCTCCACCGTCATGCCCTGCTGACGAATAAGCGTACGCTTCGATACGGGCTTCTTCTCCGTATACGTCTTTTCAAAGTTCTTTTTCTTGGGAGGGGCGGTAAATGTTTTCGTATCGCGCGCCTGCGCAATTCTCTGCTCGGCTGCGCCGCTCGGACGAGCAGTTCTCGTAGTAGTTCCCGTCGGGCGCGTAGTAGCCCCCGTCGCGCGCGTACCTGCGGGACGAGGACGGAAGCTCGAAGAAGAAGCGGATGCATTCGTATCCACGCCCGGTTTTGCGATGTATACGCCCTGTTCCTGCCCGTTGCGGAAATATCGCGGCGCGCGCGGCGCATTCGTCGAACGCGCTTCGGATTTGGGAACGAACGTGCGCGCGTCCGATTTTGTTTCTTTCTTCTTTTCTTCCGCTTTCGTTTCCGGTTTCGTTTCCGCTTTCGTTTCCGCAGGCTGTACGGACTTCGGCTCGCTCTCCGTTGCCGTCTTTTCCGTCTTTTCCGCTACGGGCGTTTCGAGCGTCTTTTCCGCTTTCGCTTCCGCAACGGGCGCGCTTACTTCTGCTTCGGGCGCAGCCTCCTTTTCCTTTTCTTCGGCTTTTACGACGGTTTCCGCTTTCGCCTCCGTCTCCGCGCGAGCGGCATTCTCCGCCGCGATACGCACCGCTTCTTCCGCGGCAATACGCGCCGCTTCCGCCGCGTCACGCTCCGCCTTTTCCGTTTCCAAAGCGGATAATTTTCTTAAAATTTCCGAAAGGCTTTTCTCCGTGGCGGCAAGACTCTTTTGCAATCCGCCGAGTTGCCGATCTTCCAACAGACTGCCGATTTTTTCCACGTTTTCGTATTTTTTTGCCATAGGTTCAGTTGTTCCCTCCCGAATATGATTTGAATTGAGGCTCGCCCCCCGCAGCGGCAAGCATTGCCGAGGCAAGATTTTTGTCGATGACAGCCGCCGCCTTTACGGCAGGACGGTGCACCCATTCGCCCAGAACGCCCTTATCCGTTCGATATAACGGACAACCGAGCCGCTCTTTCGCGAGCAATACGGATTTCAAAGAGTCGCGCCCCGCCGCTTCGTCCACGATCAGCAGATACACGCCCTTTCGCTTTTTCTCTATACTCTCCGCGCCGAACACGATTTTTCGCGCACGAATGCAAAACCCGAGATAGGTTTCGATTTTACTTCTTTCCAAGCCGCTCCTCCCCGCCGCGCGCCTTTTCCTCCGCGGCTTTCTCTACGCCGAGATACACCGCCGACGCCACTTCTTTGGAAAAGGCTTTATGCAAAAGCTTTTTGCCGAACAAACGGCTCAAACAAGCCTCCGCGTTGCAGACGTACGCGCCGCGCCCCGGGGCTTTTCCCGTCGCGTCGGGGAATATCTCCCCGTCGGCGTTTTGCACCACACGCAACAATTCTCGTTTCGGCTTCATTTCCCGACAGGCAACGCACATGCGCATGGGAACGTTATTTTTCTTCGCCATAACACGTATCCTCCGCTTTTTTCACGTCGCGTTCGATTTCGTCGCTTACGCTTCTTCGCCCGTGCCTTCGTCGCCGTCCTCCGCTTCTTCGTTCTCGATAGAAGCGAGTATCTCCGCCGCTTCGGGCGAGGACGCGCTCTTCACGTCAATCTTCCAGCCCGTCAAACGCGCCGCCAAACGAGCGTTTTGACCGTCGCGCCCGATTGCAAGCGACAGCTTATCGTCGGGAACGATCGCAATCGCGCTGCGTTCTCCCTTTGCCGTCACCGAAAGCACCGTCGCAGGCGACAAAGCCTTGTAAATAAACGCCAAAGGATCTTCGTTCCAAAGAATGATGTCGATTTTTTCGCCGTTCAGCTCTTCCACGACCGCGTTCACGCGCGCGCCGCGATTGCCCACGCACGCGCCCACCGCGTCCACGCGAGCGTCGTTGGAAACGATTGCCATCTTCGTACGATGTCCCGCTTCGCGAGAAATCTCTTTGATCTCCACGATTCCCTGCGCGATTTCGGGCACTTGTTCTTCAAACAGCTTCTTCACCAAGCCCTGCGCCGTACGAGAAACGACGATTTGCGAATTTCTCCCGTTGTTCTTTACGCGCTTTACGAATACTTTCAGCTTTTCGCCGACAACGTATTTCTCCGAAAGCACCTGATCCTGCGGCGGCATAACCCCTTCGATTTTCTTATCGCCGAGTTCCACATACACGTTGCGATCGTCGATTTTGCGGATAATGCCTTCCATCAACTCGCCTTCCTTATCCGAAAATTCGGAATAGGTATTGTCGCGTTCCGTTTCGTGCAATTTCTGCAAAATCACCTGCTTTGCCGTTTGCGCCGCGATACGCCCGAAATTTTTCGGGATAAAAGTCTTGACGATCGTATCGCCAACTTTATAATCGGGATTCAATTCCTGCGCGTCCTCCAAGGAAATTTCCTTGTCCTTATCCTCGACTTCTTCCACGACGTAGCGCGTAGCCTTAAACTCTATCGTGCCCTTTTCCGCGTCGCACGTCACAGCCACCTCCGCGCCGCCGTCGAACTGCTTTTTATAAGCAGAAGCCAACGCGTTTTCCAAGGTTTCGATAAACGCCGTTTCGCTGATTCCTTTTTCTCTTACCAAGTCGGTAAGCGCCGCAAAAAACTCCTTGTTTTCCATGGTTATATTCTCCTGTTCGTTTTCGTGTGTTATTCGTAATCGTTTTCGGAAGCCGCCTTTCGCACGCGCGGCTTACCGCTTTTATTCCAAGCCGTCGAAATCGATCGCGCGGCAAATTTTGGCTATTTTGTTTCTCTCCAACTTCATTTCCGCGCCCCCGTCGGAAAGATATACGCAATTGTCGTCGTGGCGCAACAACACCGCCTCGAAAGACTTTTTTCCTTGCAGCGGCGCAAACAGCTTCACTTCGACTTTTTCGCCCGCGCACTTTTGAAAATCCCTGTCGGTTTTCAACGGTCTGTCGAGCCCCGGGCTGGATACGTTCAACGTATACGCCTCGCCGAACGTCGGATCGACTTCGTCCAAGACGGGATCGACGGCGCGATGAAATTTCTCGCAAGTATCCAAATCCATGCCGCCCTCCGTGTCGATAAATATCGTCAGCGCGGGATCTTTCCCCTGCTTAAACTCCACGTCCACGATTTCTATTTCGAGTTCGTCCGCAATCGGTTGCACCGCCGCGCGAATTTCTTCTATGCTCTTCACTCTCATATGCGCCCTCCTTACATGAATATTGAGAGTGGCGAAAGACCACTCTCAATAACGAAACATTATTAAGTATCCTTATTATACCATTATCCGCCGCCTTTTGCAAGCGTTTTTCCGCACGTTGCGCGATTTTTTTCTCTTTTCTTTACGATAAATCGTTTTTTCGGCTTACAGACCGCCTTTCGCCTTCACCAATTCGACGAACACCTTCGCCGTAACGCACGCGTCGTCGAACGCGCGGTGATGATTGAAGGTAAACCCGTAATGATCCGCCACGGTGTTCAGCTTATAATTCAGCAACTGTCCGCGCAGCACTTCTTGCGCCAAAGCGCAGGTATCGAATTGCTTATGCTCGAACATATAGCCGTTTTGCTCCCCGTAATAATGTATAAAGCGATAATCGAACCCGACGTTATGCCCCACGAGATACGCGCCGTCCGCGAACTTATAGAAGTCCGCCATCACTTTATCCACCTCGGGCGCGCCGACGAGATCCTCGTCCTGAATGCCCGTCAACGCAACGATTTCCTTGGAAAGCTTCGTTTTGCAAGCGACAAAAGAAGAGAACCGTTCCGTCATTTCGCCGTTGACGAGTTTCACCGCGCCGATTTCGATAATCTTATCCATTCTTCCCGTTGCGGGATTGTTGCTTAACCCCGTCGTCTCCAAATCGAACACGACGAACACGTTTTTCCGCAAAACTTCCGGTTTACTCAAATCCTCGAACAACGCCGTTTGCGTATAATCCGAATACGGCTTCGGGAATACGTAATGATAAGCTTTGGGGACGGGTTTCCCCTTTTTCGGAACGGGCACGAAATCCGCAGGCGGCGCGCCGTAATTGATCTTCGTCGCCCGAAAATACGTCGAACCGTAGAACTCCTCGTTCGAACCGGTAATGGTGATCTTATCCCCCTCCTGCAACGCGCGCACCTTTTCGTGCGTTGCCTTTTTCGGAAAATACGTCGTACGCAAACCGGCCGAACCGTCGTTCACCGTCAGCGAAAACCGCGTTTTCCGCACCTTCTCGCCCGTGGCTTCGTTTTGCTTCGTATATTCGATTTCTTCGATATGCGTAATCGTGCCGCAAACGACGAACGTTCCCTCCGCGTTCATCGAATCCGCCATATACACCGCCGTCGTCAACGGCTCGTCCGCGCCGTCGATCTTCGCGTAATCGACGATGGGGAAACGCCGAATTTCCAAGGGCACGACCTCGTCCTCGTCCCGTTCTTCGATCTCCGCCAAGATAGAGGGATCGGCAGCCTCTTTTTCCACGATACGCACGTTGCCGTAAAAAGAGCCGCAATAGCCGCTCGACAAATATTTGCTCACCGCGTCGAGGATTTCGCCCGAAGAAAACAAAGCCTGCTCCCCCGAGGCGATATCTACGTAAAAATGCGCGCCGCTTTCCAGCATTTCCACTTCGATATGTTTTTCTTCCAAAAACGCCGCCGCCGCAGGATAGCCCTTCCGAATAAATTCGATAATGCGTTTTTTCAGCGTTTCCGCTTCGGGTACGCGCTTGACGATACGTACGCGCGCCGTCATGCCGCTCGGCAAATACGCCTCCGAAACCGCCTTTGCGTGCGCTTCGTCGCGCGCCGAATACACCTTGTCCGTCACCAGAGAAAACTCCGCGCCGTTCTCCCTTTTCAAAACGGTAATTCCGCACAAAATCGCGTGCGACAACCCGTCCGCTTCCCTGATTTTCGACAAATATTCTTGTACCTTATTCTCCATCTAACAAACTCCTTATTTCCGCAAAAAACTTTTCCTCCGCCTCTTCCGCGGCAACTTTTTTATACAGCTCTCCCTTACGGAATATCCAGCAAAATCCGTTGCCGCCGGCAATGCCGAGATCGGCGTCTTTCGCTTCTCCGGGGCCGTTGACCACGCACCCCATCACCGCGATTTTCGCGCGTGTTTTATACCCTTTCACGAACGCCGTCACCTTTTCCGCAAGCGCCATACTCTCCCACGAGCACCGTCCGCATGTGGGGCAAGCCACCACCTCCACGAAGTCCTCGTCCAAGCCGCAAGCGCGCAAAATCCCCTGCGCCGCCGTCACTTCCCGTACGGGATCGTCCGTCAGCGACACGCGGATCGTATCGCCGATCCCGCGCAAAAGCAAACTGCCGATGCCCACCGCGCTTTTTATGACGCCGCTTTCCGTCGTGCCTGCCTCCGTCACGCCCAAATGCAACGGATAGCTCGTTCGCTCGGCGAGCAAGGTATACGCGTCCACCGTCAAACGCACGTCGGAAGCCTTCACGGAAATCACGAGATCGTTCACGCCGTGTTTTTCCAAAATACCGACGTTAAAGAGCGCGCTCTCCACCAACGCCTCCGCGCTCCGCTCGTAGCGTTCGAGAAAGTGCTTTTCTATACTGCCCGTATTCGATCCTACGCGTACGGGGATGCCGTGCGCGCGCACGCAATCCGCCACGTACGCGATTTTCTTTTCGCCGCCGATATTGCCGGGATTTATACGCACCTTATCCGCGCCGTTTTCAATGGCAAGCACGGCTAAGCGCGGAGAAAAATGAATATCGGCTACAAGCGGAATATTTATCTTTTCGCGCACCGCTTTCACGGCAAACGCGTCCGCCTCGTCCGCCACAGCCGCCCGTACAATCTCGCAACCTGCCGCCGCCAACGCGTTTATTTGCGCCGTCGTCGCTTCTACGTCCGCCGTTTTCGTCGTCGTCATCGATTGAATTTTTACGCTCGCGCCGCCGCCGAGCGGCACGCCGCCCACGTACAAACGCTTCGTTTCCCGATTGTGCATACTTCTCCTTTTTTCAGCCGCCGCACACCGTCAGCGGTTCTTTTTCATCATCTGTTTCAATTCCGCCATAAAAGAGGACATATCCTTGAACGAACGATACACGGAAGCATATCGCACGTACGCCACTTCGTCCAGCGTTTTCAAACGTTCCATCACCAATTCCCCGATCGCTTTCGTCGTAATCTCGCTTTCCATGCTGTTATACACCTGCCGAGAGACGTCTGCCGTCAACGCGTCGATTTCCGAAGCGGCTACGGGGCGTTTTTCGCACGCCTTGATCACGCCGCCGCGAATTTTCTCCGCGTTGAACGGTTCGCGCGCGCCGTTGTTTTTCACCACCAATACGGGCGTAAGTTCAATCGTTTCATAGGTCGTAAATCGTCTGCCGCAACCCACGCACTCACGCCGACGGCGAATCGTTCTACCGTCGTCCGCCGCACGGGAATCCACCACCTTACTATCCGTACAATCACAATACAAGCACTTCATTTTTTTCCTCTCTTATTTTGTCCGTCAACGCCCCTGCCCGTCATTAGAGTCGTCACGAAATGTCTCCTTTCCGTCATTGCGAGGCGCGTTCGCGCCGCGGCATTCTCGTGGCAATCCGCAAGGATTGCCACGGAACGCAAGCCCGTCACCACAAGGAGCACCGCTCCCCGTCCGTCATTGCGAGGCGCGTTCGCGCCGCGGCATTCTCGTGGCAATCCGCAAGGA
>CAYWML010000066.1:6824-6933 GCA_964459515.1 uncultured Clostridia bacterium
TTGCCACGGAACGCAAGCCCGTCACCACAAGGAGCACCGCTCCCCGTCCGTCATTAGAGTTGTGTCAAAATGAGAGGGACATAGAATTTACTATGGCACAAACAAGATT
>CAYWML010000067.1:0-6888 GCA_964459515.1 uncultured Clostridia bacterium
GTGGAAAAACACGACGCTTTGCGTTGCGCGAATTGGGTTTTGGATTATCAATCGAGAAAGACTACGGCGAAAAATCGTCTGTGGATCTGCGGTATCGACCATTTAGAACCGAGAGAAGATTTGGGCGACATTGCGGCGTTATTGAATAAAGAGATAGGGGACGTTACTTTTCAAATCAGTAGCATGGACGCGTTCTTCAAGGCGTTGGAGAAAGAAAATCTTCCCGAAAACGCCGCTTTCGGCGAACAACGGGGAATTTATAAAAAGCATTTCGAACTTGGCAATACGCTTTCTTCTCGCATGGACGTCAAGCTGTTGAACAGAGAAACGGAAAATTTGCTTTTCGGATATGTGGAGGGGCTGGATATACAGCCACGCCCGCAGGCTGTGTTCGATCGATTGGATAGGGACAGTGTTTTGGATAACGCGTATAAACATTTGATTCGTTCGCACGCGCACGATTCGATCTGCACTTGCGGCGTGGACGAAATGTGTTCCGACGTAAAAAATCGCCTTCGTTGGGCGAAAGAAGCGGCGGAAGAAGTGCTGAAGGACGATTTGCAGGCAATCGGCTCTTCGTTGAAAAATAACGGGTTTAACGGCGAAATTTTGGTGTATAATCCGTTGCCTTATCCCCGAAGCGCGGTGGTGGAAGGAAAACTTTCCATTCCTTACGCGGTGGACGGGAATTGCGTTTGCGATGAAAACGGCGTGCCGCTTCCCGATTCTTATGCGGAGGTACTGTTTCAAAAACGCATCGATATCGAAACGTCGAAGTACGTTCGGTTTACTGAAATCGAGGAAGACCAAACGCGCGTGCATCGTATGCTCGGTTGCCAAGATCAAGATATGCAAACGGGGATTTATTATCGATTCTACGCAGAAAACGTACCGCCACTCGGCTTTCGGCGGTATACGCTCGGTAAGCGCGTAGAGGCGGCGGCAAATACGTATTCCGATAACGCGAAGATCGAAAACGAGCGCGTCGCTTTGGAAATTGCGCAAGACGGCACGATTTCCGTTGTTGATAAGAAAAACGGATATTCGTTGCGCAATACGTTTATTCCCGTATGCGACGTTGATTGCGGCGATACGTACACCTATGCGAATACCGACGGCGTGCCGAGTAATTTTCCCGAAAGCGTTGCAATCGGCAAAAAAACGAAAAATGCTTTGGCGGAAGAAATCGAGGCGACGTACCGTTTGCGAATTCCGCGTTCCGAGCGGACGATTTTACTTTCGGCGCGCTATCGCTTGGAAAAAGGCGCGGAATGCGTGCAAGTTCGCGTGAAAGTGCAAAACAGCGGTGAAAATTTCCGTTTGCGATTACTCGTTCGCGTTGAAAACGCTTGCGATTTCGTGGCTTCCGATACCGCTTTCGATTTTGTCGAAAGACCGATTTATCAAAAGTCGGAGTTGAACGCGTGCAATATTATGACGATGCCTTGCCGAAATTTGGTACATATTCCGTCGCAACGATACGCGCTCGGCGTATATTCGGCTTCTTTTCACGAATACGAGGCGTGGAAAGAGGGCACGGATTGCGTGACGGCGTTTACGCTGTTGCGTTCCGTATCGCAGGTGTATAACACGGCGTTGCCGACGAAGGACGAAAGCGTACTCGGCGCAGGCGCGAGGTGGCTTTCCCAAGCTGCGAAAATGCACGGCGAATACGAGTTTTCTTTCGCATTTGCGTTTTTGCCGAAGAGCATGCGGGAAACGACCGTTTTACAGCGCGCCTCGGAATATCAATTCCCCTTGTTTGCGTGCGGCATTACGCCCTATGGGGAGCATACGTTGGAAGAATATAGCGGTTTGTGCTTAGAGGGCGCGGTGTGGTCGGCTTTCGAAAGAAAGGACGGAAGCGTTTTTGCAAGATATTACAATCCGCAAAAGGAAAGCGTTTCGGTGAAAATAAGCTATAAAGGGAAAACGTTGGAAAAACGGCTTGCAGGCAAAAAAATCGGGGAAACGGACATGAGGGAGTTTTTGTAAGGACGTAATATAATGGCAGTAAGCGTAAAAATACAATCGAATAATTTAGAGGGCAAGGGAAGCTTGCGTATCGTTTCCGAAAAAGACTTATGCGAGGCGCGGTTTTTTGTTCGGGATGCAGCGGAAGCGAAGTACGAATTTTTGTACACCTGCGAGGGAAAGGAGGTAACGCGTGTGTTTGAAATTCCGCACGCGCGTTTGTGGAGCGTAAACGCGCCGAATTTATACCGTTACGTTTTACGGCTCGCGTATGCGGACGGAACGGAAGAAGAAACGACGGGTGCGTTCGGGTTTAGAACCCTTTCGACAAACGGCAAGGAAATTTGCGTAAACGGTACGCCCGTGTATATTCGCGGCTATATTCGCGGCACGACGGCGCACGATCATCAAAACAACGCACAGCTTTTCGAAGAGGAATTTTATCGTAAAAACATTGCGGCGGCGAAGAAGTACGGGTTTAACTTCGTGCGGTTTCATTCCGTCGTTCCAAGCGAACTCTTTTTCAAGGCGGCGGACGAGCTCGGAATGTTGGTACATATCGAGCTTCGCCCTCCGCATGACATTTACAACAACTTGGAAGAAATGGTGACGACGGGTACTTCGGTCGTGCCGCAAGACTTTTTGAAACAGGTCGTCGATACGCTGTATAATCACCCTTCGTTGACGGTATATTGCATCGGCAACGAAATCAAGAATTTGGGAAGCGACGGCGTCGGGGAGATATACGCGCGGCTTCGCGCGTTGGACGATACGCGTTTGTTTTTGGATACTTGCGCTTGGGGCGCGAACAATCGCCCGTACGTCGATTTGGACGTACAGCACCTGAGTTATTACTTCCCGTTCGGAAAGCACGCCTCCATGTACGAGGATACGGACAATTTGCTGGTGGTGGGAAACGCGGAAGATACGCCGATGACGAGCGAGGGCGAAAATGCGTTCGCGCTTCGTTCGTTGTATTTCAAAGTGCCGCTGATCGCGCACGAAGTTTGCCATTATACCGCGCTTCGGGACGTGAAAGCGTTGAAGGAGAAATTCGAGTGTTACGGAACGGACGAACCTTGGTGGATCGACGAAGAGTTGAAAATGATAGAAGCGAAAGGCTTTTCCGCACGGTACGACGAAATGTACAAGGCGAGCAAACATTTTCAAAAGGAATGTTGGAAAACTGCGTACGAAGCGATGCGTACGAGCAGCCTTTTGGGCGGTTTTAACTTTTTGCAGTTCGCCGATACGGACGTATACGAAAATTCCAACGGGATCGTGGACTGTTTCGACGACGAAAATTATATAAAAAGCGAGGATTTCTTAAAATTCAACGGGGATAGGGTGTTGATTGCGAAGCTCGGCAACCGCTTGTTCCGCGCAGACGAAGAAATAATCGTTCCCGTGTTGTTTTCCAATTGCGGCGAGGACGAGGAAAAATTTGCGGACTTCGTCTATTCCTTGGAGGCCGAAAGCGGAAAGGCGTACGCGTTCGGCGGCTTGAAAAATATAGACGTTTCCCGTAAAGGGCTGTATGCGGTTTGCAAATTGAAAATCCGTTTGCCACAAACGGAAAGTTCTTCGGCGTTATTGCTGAAAACGTGTTTGCAGACGGCAAACGGCGTGTATGCGGAAAATCAATGGCAGATTTGGAGCTATAGCAAACGCGAGCCGAAGAGCTATCGGGAATTTCTTTCGCAAGACGGCGAGGTTGTTATTACGGACGATATAGAAAAGGCGCTTACGCGTTTGGAGACAGGAAAAAAGGTGTGCCTCGTGTATCGTACGGAGTGGACGAGACACGTACGGAATAAGGCGCAGAAGCCACCCATGTATGCGTTGAAGGCAACTTGGAATCGTTTTAAGCCTGTCATTTGGGATAGGGGAACGAATTACGGCGGCTTGTGCGAAGAAGGGCTTTTGAATAAGTACGGCTTTGCAACGGGACGGTATTACGACTTCAATTACAACGTGCTTACGGAGGATTGCGATAAGATTATTTTGGACGATTTCCCTTGCAAAGTGCACAATATTTTGGAGGGGATAGACAAGAGCAGTCGCGATCGCTTCGACGCATATAAGGGGAGCTTCAATCTTCCCGAATTGATGTACGATAGAACGTTGCGGCATTTCTCGTATTTGTTCGAATTAAAAGTCGGCAAAGGCAAGTTGCTTGTGTGCGGCTTGAACTTAACGGGCTTGGACGAAAACGAGCCGTCGAGCGTCGCTATGGCGGAGTTTATCGAGCGGTATCTTGCGAGTGCGGATTTCGCGCCCGCGAACGGAACGGATGCGAATACGCTGCGGACATACTTGCGCGCATGCGCGGAAAAGCCCGTGAAAGAGCGGATGATGACGCAGTTCTGGCAGTTGGACGATACGCCTGTGGAAAGCAAGCAATATTGGGAAGAATCGCGGGCTTATCTCACGGAGGAATAAGATAATGAACAATGATTTCGGGTATACGGCAGGTAGAGCAAACATTGCATTAAAGTTGGACGATTATTATGTTTGGGATTGTTCGGTGATAAAATCGGGCGGAAAATACCACATGTTTTCCTCTCGTTGGAAAAAAGAATTCGGCTTCGGGTGGAATTGGCTTTTCAACAGTGAGATAATACATTCGGTTGCCGATAAGCCGGAGGGCCCGTATCGTTTTCAAAACGTAGCGTTGCCCCGTAGAGGCAGGGAATATTTTGACGGCATGAGCACGCACAATACTTGCATTAAAGAGTATAACGGGAAGTTCTATTTGTATTATATGGGAACGACGTACGGCGGCGACATTCCGACGAGTGCAGAAGCAATTTCTTCGCAGTACGGCGAAGAAACGTGGAATCGGAAACGTATCGGCGTGGCGGTTGCGGACGATATCAACGGCGAGTTCGTTCGCAGAAACGAACCGCTACTGTTGCCGCGCGATTGTAGCCATTGGGATTGTACGATCACTACCAATCCGTCCGTCGCGATTATGCCGAACGGGAAAACGTATATGATTTATAAATCGCGCAGTGCCATCGGTAAACCCTTAAAACTCGGCATTGCAGTGGCGGAGCAACCGGACGGAGTGTTTGAACGACTTTCGGATAAACCGATTCTCGATTTTGCCGATACGAATATGTATATCGAAGATCCGTTTATTTGGTATGACGAAAAAAAGAGAAAATTTTGCTTGATAGCAAAAGACGACGTAAAAAACGGCGGCTTCGGCGTTACGGGAGAATGGGGAAGCGGCTTTTATGCCGAAAGCGACGATTGTATGGATTTCACGATCGGCGCAAGTCCGAAAGTGTATTCGAGGACGATCGAGTGGGCGGACGGAACGACGACTACGCAAGGGAATTTGGAACGTCCCTCCGTATTGTTCGATGAAAACGGAAATCCGACGCATATCTTTTGCGCGAGCGGTTTTGCGGCGCGACCTTACGATTTTACGGATATTACTTTCGTCGTATGTATGAAATTGGAAAAGAAATAAGGAGACGTTATGAAAAAAGTTGCATTGTTGGGGGATTCGATTCGTTTTATAGGCTATGGCGCGAGAGTGCCCGAATTGTTAGGGATGGAATACGATGTGTTTCAGCCTGCGGAAAATTGCCGCTTTGTGAAATACACCCTTCGCGGTATGTTCGATTGGCGCGAACAGTTGAAAGGCAGGGACGTTATCCATTGGAATAACGGTTTGTGGGACGCGTCGGTCGGTCTCTTCGACGACGGGAAACCGTTTACGTCGGAGGAAGAATACGTAGAAAACATGCTGCGCGTGGCGCGCGAATTGAAAAAATATGCGCCGAGGGTGATTTTCGCAACGACTACGCCCGTTCGTCCCGATTACGAATACGGCGACAATAAAATTATCGATAGATACAACGCCGTGCTTGTGCCGAAATTGGTTGCCATGGGCTTGGAGATCAACGATTTGAACGCCTTGGTCAAGGCGCACCTTTACGAGTATATTCGCGAGGAGGATAAAATTCATTTATCCGAACAGGGCATCGAAGCATGCGCTCGACAAGTGGCAAAAGCTATCCGAGGAGCGTAAAAATGTTCGAGTGTTGCTTGGCCGAATGCATCGGGTGGCATGCGGATGGATTATAAAACTCTTTCGGTCTTTTCTCTTGTATCCATGTCTGACCAAACGAATTATAAGAAATACCCTTATATCGCAGCGAATTTATCGGCGGCAGTTTTGCCGGAACAAGCGGCGGTTTGGAGTTATTCGGTTTCTGGAATATTCGATTTTACGATTGAGGACGTGGAGAAGGGGGGGCAAAGAGACTGTAATTTTGAATATGATTAATTCTTTTTCGGAAAGAATACATCTTGCCTGTCATTTGGAATTGCTTTTGGAAGAAAAATTCGACCTTGTTTGCGAAGGCGTAAAATGCTAAAAATCGATTGCCGAAGAAAAGAAAAAATTGCGTCTGTATTTGCCGTTAGGCTTTACGAATTTTGCGCAATTGCAAGCCGCAAGTGGGTTGATAGGACATGGGAAAATATATCTTGCCGTTTGGAATTTTGGCAATGCAAAAGAGGTGACGGTTCCTATAAACGAAAAAATAGTATCGGTACGAGTTGGGTATCTTCAAAAAGAAGAGACCAACTATTCTTTTGCTGAAAATTCGTTAACGATGTGCTTTACAGAGGCATACCAAGCTCGCTTTTTGAAATAAATATTGCGGCGTAAGGAATGAGCCCTGTACAATGCAGAACGAATTCACATGCAATTTATTAAATATTGGTTCAGGATTTTAGGTCACTTCAAGTTGGGATAAAGGCTATAGTACGGCGTAAAAACAGGATGTCGTTTTATGAAAACAAAAAAGAATTATTTGGGACGATAGACGGAAAGGACATATACAGGTATGCGTTGAACGGCGAAAACATAACGGCGTACGTGCTGGATTTCGG
>CAYWML010000068.1:0-6704 GCA_964459515.1 uncultured Clostridia bacterium
ACGCGGATTATTTTGCTCAACATATGCACAACTGCGATCTCGTTAATCTCGAGGATATGTTGCAAAACGGAACGGTCATTTCCGGTACGCTCATCGAAAAGCCGCACAGCTTTTCCACGGCGTGCAATATCGCCACGCAGATTATCGCGCAGGTGGCGTCCAATCAATACGGCGGACAGAGCATTTCTTTAACGCACTTAGCGCCGTTCGTAGACATCAGTCGCAAAAAAATTCGTAAAGAAGTCGCGGAAGAGCTCGTCGCGTTTTCCGCCTCGGAAGAGCAAATCGCGAAAATAGCCGAAAAGCGTTTGCGCGAAGAGATCAAGCGCGGCATTCAAACGATTCAATATCAGGTCGTAACCCTTTTGACGACGAACGGGCAAGCGCCTTTCGTTACGGTGTTCATGTATTTGAACGAAGCGCGGAACGAACGGGAAAAAGCCGATCTCGCTTTGATCATCGAAGAAACGCTCCGTCAGCGCATTATGGGCGTAAAGAACGAATCGGGCGTTTGGATTACGCCTGCTTTCCCGAAGCTTATTTACGTGTTAGAGCCGGATAACATCGAAGAGGGGCAACCCTATTGGTATTTGACGGAGCTTGCGGCGAAATGCACGGCGAAACGCATGGTGCCCGATTATATTTCCGAAAAGAAGATGATGGAATATAAGGTGGACAAAAACGGCGACGGGCATTGCTATACTTGTATGGGCTGTCGCAGCTTTTTGACGCCGTACGTGGACGAAAACGGCAAACCCAAGTATTACGGACGTTTCAATCAAGGCGTCGTTACCATCAATTTGGTGGACGTCGCGTTGTCGTCGGGTAGAAATCAGGCGAAATTCTGGGAGATTTTCGAGGAGCGTTTGCAGCTCTGCTATCGCGCGCTCATGCAGCGGCACAATCGTTTGAAGGGCACGTTGTCCGACGCCGCGCCTATCCTTTGGCAGTACGGCGCGCTCGCGCGGTTGAAAAAAGGGGAAACCATCGATAAGTTGCTTTACGGCGGCTATTCCACAATCTCGCTCGGCTATGCGGGGCTTTACGAGTGCGTCAAGCACATGACGGGGAAATCGCATACGGACGAAGAGGCGAAGCCTTTCGCGCTTGCCGTTATGAAGTACATGAACGATAAGTGCAAGCAATGGAAAGAAAAGGAAAATATCGATTTTTCGCTGTACGGAACGCCGTTGGAAAGCACGACGTATAAGTTTTCCAAATGTCTGCAAAAACGTTTCGGTATTATTCCGGGCGTTACGGATAAGAGTTATATTACGAACAGCTATCACGTGCACGTCACCGAGGAAATCGACGCGTTTACGAAACTGAAATTCGAGAGTGAATTTCAACAGCTTTCCCCCGGCGGCGCGATTAGTTACGTAGAAGTGCCGAATATGCAGGACAACATTCCCGCAGTGCTTTCCGTCATGAAGTTTATATACGATAATATCATGTACGCGGAATTGAACACGAAGAGCGACTATTGTCAGATTTGCGGCTTTGACGGCGAGATTCAAATCGTGCAAGACGATTCGGGAAAGCTCGTGTGGGAATGTCCGCATTGCCATAATCGCGATCAAGCGAAAATGAACGTTGCAAGACGTACTTGCGGGTATATCGGCACGCAGTATTGGAATCAGGGCAGAACGCAAGAAATTAAGGATCGCGTGTTGCACTTATAATGAATTACGCTACGATCAAATGGACGGATATCGCCAACGGCGAAGGCGTGCGCGTTTCTCTGTTCGTGTCGGGGTGCACGCGTCGTTGCGCGAATTGTTTTAATTCCGTCGCTTGGGATTTTAATTACGGAGAACCGTTTGACGAAGCCGTACAGAGAAAAATTCTGCAAGCCCTTAAAAGTCCTTATATTCAAGGATTTTCGTTGCTCGGCGGCGAACCGTTCGAGCCGCAAAATCAAGAAGCTTTATATCCGTTTTTGCAACGCGTACGCGCAGAAACGCCCGATAAATCGATTTGGTGCTATACGGGCTTTTGCTTGGACGAGGCGCAGGGCGTACTTCGCGAAACGCAGAAAAATACGGTGGTAACGAGAAAAATGCTTTCGCTTATCGACGTTCTCGTGGACGGGGCGTACATTGAAGCCTATAAAGATATTCGGTTAAAGTTTCGCGGCTCGACAAACCAGCGCGTTATCGATTTGCGAAAAACCATGGAACAAGGCAAATGCGTTTTGTATTTAGACTAATCGACGCGTCCGTTGCATACAATATCGTATGGCAACGGGCGTATTTTATGTAAGAAAAAGAACGGCGGCAATATGCGCGGCGACGTTTTTTGCTTTATCGTGCGTCGCTTTTTCCGTTTTTGCGTTTTGTTTTTCGGCAAAGCGGCTTTCGCTCGGTTATGCTTTTTACTATTTGGTTTCCGATTCCGAAAATGTCGAAGCGAGCGTTTACGCCGCAAAATCGGACGGCGGCGCAGGTTTCGTATTGCCGCAAAAAACGCAGTCCGTTGTCGCTTGGTCGGTTTATTTGACGGAACGCGACGGTTTATCCGTGTGCGCGGCGTTGCAGGAGAGCGGTAAGGCGTATAGGCTCGAAGCGATGCACTTGGAGCATTTGCGCGTGCGCGGCGCGAAAAAGCGGCAAAGCGGTCGGCTTATCGGTTTGTTTCGCAGTATGTACGGCAGTTTAAGGCTTTTGGAACAGGAGATTTTTCGTTTGGATAAAGGCGCAACGCAAGAATCGTCAAGGCGTATTTTACGGGAGTTGGGGAAACAATTGGCTTATTTGGAAAAAACATGCGTTGCCGACTTTCCCGAATGCGCCGTATTCTGCGCCGATATGAAAAAATCCGTCGAAGTGGCGGCAGAAAACACGATTTACGGAAAAGAATTGCGAAATTTGCTTTGTGAAAGTTGCTATCGTTATGTTCAATTGGGAAAAAAGCCGTTCGGTTAAAAAAAAAATTATCGAATTGCGAAAAAAAATGGCGAAATCGTCGCAAAAACGCTTGCTTTTTTATTCTGTATGAGATATAATAAATAAGCTGTTGTTGAGCGATAGTGCTACTGTGGCTCAGTTGGTAGAGCAGCTGATTCGTAATCAGCAGGTCGCCGGTTCAAGTCCGGCCAGTAGCTCCAAATCGACCGATTTTTATAGGAAAACCTATAAAAATCGGTCATTTTTTTACATAAATTTCTCGGCTTATAACAAAAAAAGGACAAACGAAAGGTTCCGTTTGTCTGTGATTTTTTGTCTTTTCGGTTTAGGAGAGGAACTCCCATTCGACGAAGCGCGTTTGCATCCACGAATCTGTCCAAACATGGTCGAGAAGGCGTTCAAAGGCGTTTCTTGCAAACGGAATGCGCCGACGAATGCTCCAACGCACGATAGCAACGCCCGTAAAGCACAAATCGATTGCGACGATTATCGTAAGGATTATGCAAACGATATGCAGGGTGCGCCCGTTTAATTTGCTGTATAAACAGTAAATTTTCGGATACAGCAAGCAGAACGCGAGGGCGGCTATGCCCCAGCCGAAGGAGAACAGCGGACAAATAATTCCGTCTATGTTCAAGAAACTGTTTTCATAGTTCCATGCGCGCATGCTCAAGCCGTATTTTAAGAGCAGACCGCACAACAACTCCAAGACGGTTGCCGCGGCTGTCATCAGCAAAACGCGTACGACGAGTTTATACCGCCGAAGCACGGTCGCGCCCGAAAAGAAGAGAATCGCGCCCAAACCGTAAAGAATGTTGTAATAGCCGAATACGGAAACGACGTGGCTTTCCCAATGTCCTTTTGTGATAAGGCAAAACGCGCCTTCCATGAAGAAGCCGATTACGCTCCCCGAAAGAAACAACCAAAACAACATATCGTATGTGACTTTATAGGCGTTTTTCTCCGTTTGTATCGAAGCGTTTTCTTTTGCGTGTGTACGCATAAAACATTACCTCCGCATTGCTTTTGTCGTGTACATTGCTTATTATATCATATAATTATGAAAAAAATAAAGTATTTTGAACAAAAAAACACAATTTTTCTTTTTGGGGTTGCATTTCTTTTCGGAACGTGGTATACTGATGACATGGAACGTGAAATTTACGATTGTATAATTGTGGGCGGCGGCGTAGCCGCTATCTCAGCCGCGCTTACCTTGCAGGCAAACGGGAAGTCCTTTCTCGTGTTCGCCGCGCACGGCGTAAGCGAGAAAATCGGAAAAGCCGAAAAAATTCATAACTATCCGGGGCTTGCGGATATATCGGGGGCGGATTTTTCCGCGTGCTTAGAGCGGCAACTTATCGAGGCGAAAATTCCGATGCGTCTCGAAAAGGTGACGGGCGTGTACGCGTTGAAAGACAAATACGAAGTTTTGACGAGTGAGGGCAACGCCTATGCGGCGCGCACGGCGATTTTGGCGACGGGCGTAGAAGCCGTTCGGCAAATCGCAGGCGAAACGGCTTTCGTCGGGCGCGGCGTAAGCTATTGCGCCACTTGTGACGGATTTTTGTATAAGGGCAAAACGATCGCCGTCGTTTGCACGTCGAAAGCGTTGGAGCACGAAGTTGCGTATCTTGCGGAGCTCGCCAAAATCGTGTATTTCATTCCTATGTATAAGCATGTGGAAATAGACGGCGAAAACATAAAGAAAATCGTTAAACTACCGTTTGCCGTAGAGGGGGAAAAACGCGTGCAAAGGCTTCGTTTTTCCGAAACGATAGCGGAAACGCAATCGACGGAATTGCCCGTGGACGGCGTATTTATGTTGCGCGAGTGCGTGTCGCCTTCCGTTTTGGTTGGCGGTTTGGCGGTGGAAGAAGGGCATATTGTCGTAACGCGCGATATGGAAACGAACCTTCGCGGATTGTTTGCGGCAGGCGATTGTACGGGCAGACCGTATCAATACGCCAAGGCGGCAGGTGAGGGGAATATCGCCGCGCATTCCGTTTGCGCGTATTTGCGAGCGGTGCATGAAGATAACGGGACAAAAACGGTCGAAAAATGAAAAAACGGGTGATTTTATATTCGGATTTGAATAATTTTTTCGCTTCCGTGGAGATAGCGCGAAATCCTGCGCTCGCAGGAAAACCGCTCATCGTTTGCGGCGATCCGAAGGAGCGGCACGGTATCGTATTGGCTAAAAACGAAGAGGCGAAGCGATACGGGATAAAAACCGCCGAAACGGTGTATTCCGCTTTCAAGAAATGTCCGCAATTGCAAACCGTCGAATCGCATTTTCATGAGTATAAGCGTTTTTCTCGTCGGGTGGTAGAGATCTATCGCCGCTATACCGACCTCGTGGAGGAATGTAGCATTGACGAGTGCGCTTTGGACGTGACGGAAAGCGTTTTTCTCTTCGGTTCGGGCAGGGAAATCGCCGAGCGAATACGCGCCGAGGTGAAGCAGGAAATCGGCGTAACCGTTTCCGTAGGCGTCAGCTTTAATAAGGTGTTCGCCAAGCTCGCGTCGGAATTGAAAAAGCCCGACGCCGTTTCGGAAATCCGCGAGGAGGATTTTCGCGAAACGGTTTGGCGGTTGCCCGTTTCCGATTTGTTGTTCGTCGGCAGCGCGACCGAACAAACTTTGCAAAAAATCGGTATAAGGACAATCGGACAACTTGCCAATGCCGATACGGAGCTTCTGTATAAGCGTTTGGGAAAGCGCGGCGCACAACTACGCGCGTATGCGCGCGGCGAGGACGAAGAGCCCGTGCGCGGCGAAAAGAAGAAAGAGGACTTGAAGTCCGTCGGCAATTCGTTGACGTTGCCGCAGGATACGACCGATCGGGCGGAAATCAAGCGTTGGTTGTACGCTTTGGCGGAAAGCGTTACGGCGCGGCTTCGCGCGGCGGACGTTGGCCGTGCGAGCACGGTGCATATCGTCGTCCGAAACGAGCGGTTGGAGTTTTCGGGGTATCAAACGAAACTTTCACCGACGGCGATTTGCGGTGACATTGCTAAGGCGGCGTACGATTTGTTCGTGCGGCACTATCCCGAGGGGACGCGCGTGCGCTTGCTGGGGATTACCGTTTCCGGGTTCGATTATCACGTGGAACAGCTTTCTTTGTTGGACGGCTTGGAGAAAACGGGCGCGTCTTACGAAAAGAAGGAGCGTTTGGAAGCGGCGGTTTCGCAAATTCGCGAAAAATACGGCTACGCCACCGTGCAACGCGGTTTGGCGTTGGAGGACGAACGCTTGAACGGGCTGAATATTCGGGGCAAAAAAGACGAGTAGCGCGCGAAGTTATTCTAACGCCGCGCTTCGAGTGCTTCTAATAGGCACGGTATAGAGAAAATAGAGAGGACTGCAATAAACGTTGCGCGTTTGTTGCAATCCTCTGTTTTTATACAGTAACATAATGTTATGAATACTCTGAAAAGAAGTGTATCTAAAAAAGATACGCAAAAAAAATCCGAAAAATTAAAAAAAATTTTGCTTTTACCCCTATAAATGGATTGCAATCTTCGATTTTTTTATGGTATAATGAGCTTAATTTAGAACGCGTTTTGCGGTTTTGTATCCGATGGGAGGAATTGTATGGCTAAGAGGACGAACAATATAGAAGCCATAAGGGCAAAACTATTGCATATTTCCGCAAGAATGTTTTTGACGGAGGGCTACGATTAGGCTAAAGAAAAAAATATCCCGAAATCGCGAAAAAGGAGTTGACAAGTATGGCAAAGTTTGCGACAATTTTTAGCAAGCAAGCAAGCAAGCAAGCAAGCAAGCAAGCAAGCA
>CAYWML010000069.1:0-6410 GCA_964459515.1 uncultured Clostridia bacterium
GATAATCAACAAAAAACAATATAAAAATCAAATTTAATTTATTATACAAGGAGAAAGAAAATGCCTAAAAGAAGCGACGTTAAAAAGGTTTTGGTGATAGGTTCCGGTCCGATCGTCATCGGACAAGCGGCGGAATTCGATTACGCCGGCGCGCAGGCTTGCCGCGTGATGAAGAGCGAGGGGATCAACGTCGTTCTTTGCAATTCCAACCCCGCAACAATTATGACGGACAAGGCGCTCGCCGACGAGATTTACTTAGAGCCGTTGACGGAAGAATCCTTAAAGCGTATTATTTTGAAAGAAAAGCCGGACAGCCTTTTGGCTTCGTTAGGCGGACAAACGGGCTTGACGATGGGCTGTAAATTGGCGAAATCGGGCTTTTTGGAGGCGCACGGCGTAAAGCTTATCGGCACGAAGCTGGACGCTATCGATCGTTCGGAGGACAGAGAGCTGTTCAAGGAAACGATGGAGAAGATTCATCAGCCCTGCGTTCCGTCGGATATAGCGTATACGGTGGAAGAATGCGTGGCGATTGCCGAACGGCTTTCCTATCCCGTCATCGTGCGTCCTGCGTATACGCTGGGCGGCGCGGGCGGCGGCGTTGCGTACGACGAAGCGGAATTGCGTTTGATCGCGCACAACGGTTTGATGTTGTCGCCGATTACGCAAGTTTTAATAGAGCGATATATCGCAGGCTGGAAAGAGATCGAATTCGAAGTCTTGCGCGACGGAGCCGGAAACGTGCTCACCGTATGTTCCATGGAAAACGTCGATCCCGTCGGTATACACACGGGTGATTCTATCGTTGTCGCGCCTGCCGTCACTCTTTCCAATAAAGAATACGGTATGTTGCGCAACGCCGCGCTTGCAATTATTACGGAGCTGGGCATCGAAGGCGGTTGTAATGTGCAGTTCGCGCTGAATCCCGATTCCTTTGAATATTCGGTGATCGAGGTAAATCCGCGCGTCAGCCGTTCTTCGGCGTTGGCGTCGAAGGCGACGGGCTTTCCGATTGCCAAAGTCACTTCTAAAATCGCGCTCGGCTATACGTTGGACGAAATCGTAAACGACGTAACGGGTACGACGTACGCTTGTTTCGAGCCGACAATCGATTATATCGTCGTAAAAATGCCCAAATGGCCCTTCGATAAGTTTCTGTACGCCAAGCGAGAGTTGGGCACGCGCATGAAAGCGACGGGCGAAGTGATGGCGATCGGCACGTCCTTTGAAATGGCGATGATGAAAGCGGTGCGCGGCGCGGAAATTTCCACGAGTACCATGCGGTATAAAAATTTTGCCGATTTAACGAAAGAGGAGCTGCTTGCCCGTCTTTCGGAGCAGACGGACGAACGGATTTTCGTCGTATACGCGGCTTTGCAAAAGGGCATTTCCGCGGACGAAGTGTTCCGCATTACGAAGATCGATCGTTGGTTCTTGCATAAATTCCAAAATCTCGTCGCTTACGAAGAAGCGTTGACGCAGGCGAATTCTCTGTCGCGCGCCTTGTACGAAGAGGGGAAGCGGCTCGGCTATTTGGACGCGGACATCGCGCGCCTTTGCGGACGGGAGATTCCCTATCGCCGCAAAGCGGCGTATAAAATGGTCGATACGTGCGCCGCGGAATATCCTGCGAAAACGCCGTATTTCTATTCGACGTTCGATCCCGAGGCGTACGACGAGGCGAAGCCTTTCGTCGATAGAAGCGAGAAAAAACGCGTCGTCGTCATCGGCTCCGGTCCTATTCGCATCGGGCAAGGGATAGAGTTCGATTATTCCTCCGTGCATTGCGTTTGGACCTTAAAACAGCTCGGTTACGAAGTCGTTATCGTCAATAACAATCCCGAAACGGTTTCCACCGATTTCGATACGGCGGATCGCTTGTATTTCGAACCGTTGACTCCCGAAGACGTGCAACATGTGTTGGATATCGAAAAACCGTACGGCGTTATCATCACGTTCGGCGGACAAACGGCGATTAAGCTTTGTTCCTATTTCGCGGAGCACGGTATTCGCATTCTCGGTACGTCGGCGGACAGCGTGGATGCCGCGGAGGATAGAGAACGTTTCGAGGCGCTTTTGGAAAAATATGCGATTCCCCGTCCGCGCGGCATTACGGTCATGACGAAAACGGAAGCTTTGGCGGCGGCGGAGAAATTACGCTATCCCGTTTTGCTTCGCCCGTCGTACGTTATCGGCGGACAGAACATGACGATTGCTTTTTCGCAAGAGGACGTTTGTCGCTACATGGACGTTATTTTGGCGCAAGGCATTCAAAATCCCGTATTGTGCGATCAGTATCTCATGGGTACGGAATTGGAAGTGGACGCGATCTCCGACGGCAAGGACGTCCTTATTCCCGGCATCATGCAGCATATCGAACGCACGGGCATACACTCCGGCGACTCTATCGCCGTCTATCCGCCGTATAATCTCGACGACGCCATGTTGGAGCGTATTATCGAAGTTTCCACACAGCTCGCTTTGGAGCTGAAAACCAAGGGGCTTATCAACATACAATACTTGATTCATCGCGGACAGCTGTACGTGATCGAGGTCAATCCGCGCGCTTCGCGTACCGTGCCGTATATTTCCAAAGTTACGGGCGTACCGATGGTGGAGCTGGCAACGAAGATAATCGTCGGCGAAAAGTTGAAAAAACTCGGCTATGGCACGGGCTTGTACCCTGCTTCGCCGTACGTCGCGGTGAAAGTGCCCGTATTCAGTTTCGAGAAGTTGAACGACGTCAATTCGCACCTCGGTCCGCAAATGAAATCGACGGGCGAAGTGCTCGGTATCGGCAAAACGATGGAAGAGGCGATGTTTAAAGGGCTCGTTTCGGCAGGCTTCAAAATGTGCCACCCGTCGGAGAGCCGTCCCGTAGGCGTTTATCTTACGGTAAACGACAAGGATAAGCTGGACGTGTTGACGATCGCGAAAAAGTTCGGCGATCTCGGTTGTAATATGTACGCGACGAAGGGCACGGCGAAAGTCATCAACGACGTGGGGTTCGAATGCGAGGTCGTGGACAGACTTTCCGCCACCGATACGGTCATTCGGCTTATGGACGAGGGAAAGATCGATTATATCGTCTATACGGGCAAAACGGATTTAGAATCGATCAACGACTTCATTCGTTTGCACCATCATGCGATTTTGCTCGGGATTACCGTGCTTACCGCGTTGGACACCGCAAACGCGCTTGCCGACATTATCGCCAGCAGATTTACGGAGGACAATACGGAGCTCGTGGATATCAACGCGCTTCGTACGGAGAAATTGCGACTGAGCTTTACGAAGCTGCAATCCTGCGGAAACGATTACATCGTGTTCGATAATCGCGATGGGAAGATTACCTGTCCCGAATCGATTGCCGTCAACTATCTCCCCGCGCATTACGGGATCGGCGGCGACGGGATTGTTTTGATAGAAAATTCCGACGTGGCGGACGCGAAGCTTCGCATTTTCAACCGCGATTGCGTAGAGGCGGCGGCAGGCGGCAATTCCGTGCGTTGCGCGGCGAAGTATTTATACGAAAACGGTATCGTCCGTAAAAAGGATATGCGTATCGAGATTGCCGACGGCGTTTTCGACGTGAAAGTATATTCGTTTAACGGCGTGGTCAACAGCGCGAGCGTGAATTTCGGAAAAGCGGTTTTGGACGGATTGAAGATTCCTTCCGTTTGGGAGGAAAAGCAGGTCGTCGGCAAAGAGGTCGTCGTGGACGGGGCGCGTTACGACGTTACGCTCGTAAACGTCAGCAGTCCGTATTGCGTGTTGCTTTGCGATAAAGTGGACGGACTTCCTTTGGATAAAATCGGAGCTAAATTCGATCGTAGCGAATATTTCCCCGAAGGCATGAATACGGCGGTTGTCCGCGTTATCAATCGCGTAACGATAAAAATGCGCGTGTGGGAGCGCGGTTGCGGCGAAAATCTCGCCTGCGGCACGGGCGCGTGCGCGGCGGTCGTGGCGGCGGTTCTTGCAGGGTATTGCGACCGCGATGCCAACGTTACGGTGAAGCTTCGCGGCGGCGATTTGACGGTGAATTACCGCTCGGACGGTTCGGTGGAGCTTATGGGCGCGGTTAAAAAAGTGTACGGAGGTACGCTGGAAATATAAAAGGCGGACAAAAGTCCGCACAAGGAGTAAGCATGGACGTTTTTTATGAGGAAAGCTCTATTTGCCGAGATTCCGAAAAAGGCGAAAAAAAATATAAAGTTATCGATATAATATCCAAGGTGTTTTTGACGCTCGGCATTGTAGGCGTGTTGTTGTCGGTGATGATACCGATAAATTTGCTGGTGCTTTGGGGTATTTTCTGTTTGCAATTTTTTCTCGTTTGGTTTGTGCTTTGGAAATGGAAATCGACCGTAAACGTCAGTTACGACTACGTTTTCGTTTCGGGGGAGCTTCGTATATCCAAGGTTATCAACGTCAACAAACGTCGTTTGGTGGCGCGGCTTGCCGCGGAGGATATTTTGCAGCTCGGCGACGCGGACAATCCCTCGTACGAACGTTTTCACGCCGATCCGACGACGAAAACGGTGTATTGCACGGCGAATGATACGGCGTCGGACGATAAATTTTTTATGTATATTTTGGCGGAGTATAACGGCAAAAAGTTGTTCGTGTTGGAGTGTCGGGAACAACTGCTTATGCAGATGCTTAAATTCGTGAAACGGACGACTTTGGAAAGCGATTACGTCATGCAGGCGCGGAAAAAGGAGCGGCAATGATCTATTTCGATAATGCGGCTACTACGAAGCCGTCGGCGCGCGCGTTGGAACGCGCGAACACGTTTCTCACGGAAAAATATTATAATCCTTCCGCTTTATACGCCGAGGGGTACGCTTTGCAGGGCGCGTTGAAACAAGCGCGTTCCGCATTGCTTTCCGAAGTAGCGGACGAAAACGCTTTTGAATGGATTTTTACGTCTTGCGGAACGGAAGCGGACAATCAGGCAATCTTTGCTTTTGCGCGCCGCGGAAACGCCGTGACGACGGCAGGGGAGCATTCTGCCGTATCCGCGCCGTTTGCAGAATTGAAAAATCGCGGAACGGCGGAAACGCGCGTTGCGCCCTTGCAGAAAAACGGTTGCGTGGACGAGGCGGCTTTGCTGTCGCTGGTGGATGAAAAGACGAGCTTCGTTTCCGTTATGCATGTCAACAACGAAATCGGGGCGATTAACGACGTCAATCGTTTGGCGAAACTCGTAAAAGAAAAAAATCCGCGTACGATTTTTCATTGCGACGGCGTACAGGCGTACGGGAAAATTCCGTTTCGCCTTGCAAAAGAGGTGGATTTGTATTCCGTCAGCGCGCATAAAATCGGCGGCTTAAAGGGCGTCGGCGGCTTGATAAAACGGAAAAATCTCGTGTTGCCGCCTTATATTTACGGCGGCGGGCAGGAAGGCGGCAGACGTAGCGGTACGGAGAACGTATTCGGCATAAAGCAGTTCGAATATGCGGCGGAGGATAAATTTTCTTCGCTTCGCGCGGACTACGCGCGTTTGACGGGCTTGCGCGAGCGTTTGTGGGCGTTGCTCGATAAAAGCGTGTATACGCGTCTTTCCGCGGAGGAGGGCACGCCGTATATTCTCAGCGTTTCCGCCGTCGGTTTGCGCGGAGAAGTGCTTTTACATATGGCAAACGACCGCGGCGTAATCGTCGGCACGGGTTCGGCTTGTTCGTCGAATGCGAAAAATCGGTACAGCAAGGTGATTTTGGCTTGCGGTTACGGCGAAAAGATTGCCGACGGATTTATTCGGCTTAGTTTTTCTTCGGAAACGACGGCAGAAGAGATTGAACGGGGCGCGGCGATATTAAACGACGTCGGCAGAGAATTGGAGCGCAGAATGAAATGAGGAAAGAAATATGAAAAAGGTAATTATAATCCGCTATGCGGAGTTGTTTTTGAAAGGCAAAAACAGGGGATTTTTCGAACGGGCGTTTGCGGCGAATTTACAGCGCGCCATACAGGCATACGACCACATTTTGGTGAAGCAGAGCGGCAGATATTTGGTGGAGGCGTTCGCCGAAGAGGATACGGACGCGATTTTGGAGGCTTTGCAAAAGGTTTTCGGCGTGCATACGCTTAGCCTTGCTTACGAAACTTCCTCCGATTTGGAGAGCATCTTCGAGCAGGCAAAAACGCTTTGCCGTCCGAGCGGATCGTTTAAGGTGGAAACGCACCGCGGCGATAAAAAATATCCCTTGACGTCGGTTGAAATCAGCCGAAAGCTTGGCGCGATGTTGCTTGAATACGGCAAGGGGAAACTTTTCGTGGACGTGCACGAACCGTCTTTTCGCGTACGCGTGGATATTCGCGAAAACGGGCGCGCGCTTGTGTTCGGCGATTTTATCGAGGGCGCGAACGGCATGCCCGTCGGTACGGCAGGGAACGGCTTATTG
>CAYWML010000070.1:0-6404 GCA_964459515.1 uncultured Clostridia bacterium
TCACGACGAACGGGAGCAAACGCTCAATCAAATTCTCGTACAGATGGACGGCTTTGAAAGCAACGAAGGCATCATCGTCATGGCGGCAACCAACCGCGCGGACATTCTCGATCCCGCCCTTCTTCGCCCCGGCCGTTTCGACAGACAAATCAACGTCAACCTGCCCGACGTCAAAGGCAGAGAACAAATTTTGAAAGTGCACGCGCGTAACAAACCCATGGCGGCGGACGTCAATTTCAAGACGGTGGCGCGCATAACGGCAGGATTTTCAGGCGCGGAGCTTGCAAACCTTTTGAACGAAGCGGCCATCTTGGCGGCGCGCGCAGGGAAAAAGACAATCGGCAATTTGGAACTGTACGACGGGATCAACAAAGTGTTGATGGGGCCGCAGAAAAAAAGCCGCGTCGTTACGGAATCCGACAAGCGTTGCACGGCGTATCACGAATCGGGGCACGCGGTGCTGGCTTGCCTTTGTAAGCACTGCGATCCCGTCCACGAAGTGTCGATTATTCCGCGCGGCAGAGCGGCAGGATATACCATGACGCGTCCCGAAACGGACGACAACGACGTTTCGTATAACAAGCTTATCGATAATATTTGCATGTCGCTCGGCGGCAGAGCCGCGGAAGAAATCGTCATTCAAGACGTAACGACGGGCGCGAGCGCGGATTTGCAACACGTTTCCGACCTTGCAAGACGTATGGTCACGCAATGGGGCATGAGCGAGAAGCTCGGTTTGGTGGCGTACGATTCCGATCAGCCCGTATTTATGGGCATGGAATACGGCAACCAAAGCCGCGGCGGCTATTCGCAGGAAACGGCGGCGGCTATCGACGCGGAAATTCGCAGGATTGTCTCCGAAGCGTATACACGCGCGTTACGATTGCTCCGCGAAAACCGCTCAATCCTCGACAATATGTCGCGTGTGCTCGTGGAAAAGGAAACGATTTACACGGAAGAAGTTGCCATGCTTATGAAAGGCGCGGATTATAAAGAGGTCATCGCCGCGATGGACGGCAAGGAAGATCTGCATAAAGAGAACCCTTTCGCCAACATGACGACGCCCTCTAAAGAGCATATCGTTTCGGAAAACACAGCCGAAACGCCCTCCGCCGAAGAGCATACCGAGGACGAGTAAATATAGGAACAAACCGCACGGAATCGGAGTCGCTTTTGCATAGAAACGGCTCCGATTTTCAGCATAGCCGCGCCGTTTTTCAAACCGTCGGAAACATGCGGCAAAATAAAACGACGAATATATAAAACAACAGTACCATGTACGCGATAAACGATAAAATCGCTTATACAATCATAAGATAAGGGGGCGTAAGAATATGAACAAATCGAAGCGCAGAAAAGCGTTGAATACGGACTATGAAGAAAAGTTCGTCCGCGCGTCGGAAATCGAAACCGAAACGCGCGTTGAAGATTGGGACAAGAAAGATCTGCGCACGCGCGCCGCGTATTTTTTATTAAACGGCGTACCGCGCTTTTCCGTCAATAAAACCGAACACGGCAAATACAAATTGCTTGCGGCGGAGAAAGATTTCCACGCCGCCGTATCTTCGGGCGCGACGGAACTTTCCGTACGGGTGTACGCCTTCACCGAGCGGCACGCAGGAATTTTCACCGCCGCAGAGCAGCTAAAAAGCGGAATGCTCGGCGCGATGGAAGAAGCGTACACCATGCGGCGGCTCGTCGAAGAATACGGCATGACGCAGGACGACGTAGCCGCGTTGATCGGGCGTTCTCGCCCGGCGGTAGCCAACACGTTGCGGTTGCTTACGCTCACGCCCGAAGTCGTGGGTTTGGTAGAAAGCGGTCGGCTGTCGGCAGGTCATGCGCGTACGCTTGTGCGCGTGCCGCAGGCGCAACAATACGCCTTTGCGGAAGAGGCGATAAAACGCGGCTACACCGTGCGAGAAATGGAGCGCGCCGTGAAAGCCTTTTTAACGCCGCCGGAAATTTTACAGCAAGAAAAAGCCGCCAAAGCCGCAGCTCGCGGCGAAGAGTTAAAGGCGTTCGTCGAGCGTATGCGGCGCGTATTCCGCACGAAAGTATCGCTTATCGGGAACGACAAAAAAGGTCGTTTATACATCGATTACTATTCCCCCGAAGATCTATATCGTTTCGAGGAGCTTTTGGATATTTTGGAAAGTTACGACCGCGACTAAACGCACACAAGCAAGCTCCGCCTGCGTACCGTTCGCGCGGCAATAACCGCGCGCTATCCCCCCCCACCCCGTCATTGCGAGGCACGAACGTGCCGTGGCAATCTCCGCCGTTAGGCGGAAGCGCGAGTAGACTTCCGCAGCAATTCTGCGAATTGCCACGAGATTGCTTCGTCGCTTTGCTCCTTGCAATGAAAGACAAGACTCATCCGCTATAAGCTCCGCCGCAGGCAATAACCAAAACAAATCACCGCGTTACTACGCCCCACCGCGCAATATAGCGTTTGAAAATGCAATTATTCGGGTATGTATATATAATATGAATACGATAGACAATACGAACAACAACACGGAAACCCTTTCTTACGACGAAACCGCCAACTTGCTTCCGGTGATTCCTCTCCGCGGCAAGGTGGCTTTTCCGCACGTCAGCCTTTCTTTTGAGGTCGGCAGAAAAATGACTTTGACCGCCGTGGAGCGCGCTTCTCAAAGCGAGGACAAGCTGGTGCTTATCCTTACGCAAAAAGAAACGGAAAAAGATTCCGTCACCGTAGACGACCTCTACACCGTCGGTTGCGTGGCGCGGATCAAGCAGATTGCACAGCTTTCGGGCGGCGCGGTGCGCGTGCTTTGCGAGGGACTGTACCGCGCCAAAGCCCGTACACTGTCCGCAAACGAGGCGGACGGCTGTTTTATGGCGGTTGCCGACGGCTTAAAAACGCGTCGTTCCGACGAAGTGGTGGAAGAGGCATATTTCCGCACGGCGAAACTTCTGATAAAGGAAGTTTTCTCTGCAGACGGGAAACTCAGCAAGGAAGCCGCCGATCGACTGGAAAAGATCACCGACCTCGACGAGTTTATGGACGTGGCGGCGTCCGTCATGCGCGTGCGCTTAGAAATCAAGCAGGAACTTTTGCAGGAAACGCGTTTAATAGAGCGTTTGAAGCTTTTTGAACGCTGTTTAAACGACGAATTGGAAATCTCCAAAATCGAAAAGAAAATCGCCGCAAGCGTGCGCCGCAACATCGATAAGAGCCAAAAAGAATATTTCTTGCGCGAGCAAATAAAAGCCATTCGCACCGAACTCGGCGAAGACGGCAAGGAAGAGGACGACTATCGCGCGCGCGTGCTCGACAAAAAGTTGCCGAAAGATTTGGAAATCAAATGTCTGAAAGAAATCGACCGTATGGGCAAAATGCAACCGATCTCCCCCGAATACGCCGTAATCACGGGGTATTTGGATCAGGTGCTCGCTTTGCCGTGGACGGAAGAAACCGAGGATACGGAAACGCTTGCCGATTGCACGAAAGTTTTGGAAGCCGACCATTACGGTTTGGAAAAGATCAAGGAGCGCATTGTGGAATACCTCGCCGTCTTAAAGCTGACGGGCAGTATGAAAGCGCCGATTTTGTGCTTTGTCGGACCTCCCGGAGTCGGCAAAACGAGTATCGCGCAATCGATTGCGCGCGCTTTGGGCAGGAAGTTCGTCCGCATGAGCCTTGGCGGCATTAAAGACGAAGCGGAAATCCGCGGCCATCGCCGCACGTATATCGGCGCAATGCCGGGCAGGATTTTGTACGGCATGAAAAACGCAGGTTCGATCAACCCCGTGTTTTTGTTGGACGAAATCGATAAAATCACCGCCGATATCCACGGTGATCCTTCGGGCGCGCTGTTGGAAGTGCTCGATCCCGAACAAAACGTTTCCTTCCGCGATCGCTATATCGAATACCCCTACGATTTGAGCAAGGTACTCTTTATCGCGACGGCAAACTCTCTCGATACCATTCCCGCGCCCCTGCGCGATCGTATGGAAATTATAGAGCTTTCGGGCTATACCTTGGAGGAAAAAACGGAGATTGCCCGTCGTTACCTCGTTCCCAAACAACTTGCGGCGAACGGCTTGACGGACAACAACGCGAGCTTTACGCCGGACGGCATTCGCGCCGTTATTGAAGGCTATACGCGCGAAGCAGGCGTACGCGCTTTGGAGCGAGCCGTCGGCACGCTTTGCCGCAAAATCGCCGTGCGCTATGCCGACGACAAAAAATTGCCGCTTGTCACCGTCAACGCAGACATGGTAGGCTCGTTTTTAGGTGCACCTCGTTTCAAGACAGATGCGGAACGCTTCGTTTTGGAGGTAGGCACGGTGACGGGGCTGGCGTGGACGGCTGTCGGCGGAACGACGCTTACGGTGGAAGCTTCGCTGATGCGCGGCAAGGGCGAATTGCGCCTTACGGGGCAGCTCGGCGACGTGATGAAAGAATCGGCAATGGCGGCGTTGACGTATATCCGCGCCAACGCGGAACGCTTCGGAATTGCCGCGGAAACTTTTGAAAAACAAGACTTGCACATACACGTACCTGAGGGCGCAACGCCGAAAGACGGTCCGAGCGCGGGCATTACGATGGCAACGGCAATCCTCTCCGCCTATACGGGCAGACGGGTGCGCGGCGATGTGGCGATGACGGGTGAAATAACCTTGCGCGGCAAAGTGTTGCCGATCGGCGGTTTGAAAGAAAAATCCCTTGCCGCCCGTCGCGTCGGAATAAAAACGGTGTTAATCCCCGACGGAAATTTCCGCGACGTAGCCGAACTCCCCCCCGTCGTACGCGCAGACGTGCAGTTTATTCCCGTGAAAAACGTCAACGAAGTATTCGACTACGTCTTGGAGGGCGGCGCGACATTCGTCGAACCGCTTACGCCGTCAAAGCCGAAAACGCCGCGAAAAAAACGTGCGCCTAAGACGCAACCGCTGCCTGCTTTTCCCGAAAACGAACAACCGAGCGGCATGCGTTGTGACACGACGAACGCATAAAAGGGGCATACCATGTACGAAAATAACTATAAAAAAGCAGAAACGAAACCGTTGCTTACGGTGAAGAACGCAACGTTTATCACGTCGGCGGCGCACGCAGAACAATTTCTCGTCCCCGAAAAGCCGATGATCGCCGTTTGCGGAAAATCCAACGTCGGAAAAAGCTCTTTTATCAATATGCTCGCCAATCAAAAAAAGCTCGCGAAGACGAGCAGCGAACCGGGACGTACGCGGCTAGTGAACTATTTCGACTTCGGCGCGTTCGTTTTGGCGGATCTGCCGGGCTACGGCTTTGCACGCGTTTCCAAAGGCGAAAAGGAAAAATGGGCGAAAACATTGGACGCTTTCTTTCAAAAACGGGAGCGTATCGCGCATGTATTTATGTTGGTGGACGCGCGACACGATCCGACGGCAGACGACGTGCAAATGTTGGAATTTTTGCACTACCACATCATTCCCTTTACGGTAACGCTGACAAAAGCAGACAAACTGTCGCGCATGAAATTAAAGGAGCATTTGCGCGCCATAGCTGCAGATTTGTACCTCGGCGAGCAAAATCTCTTGGCGACGAGCTCCGAAACGGGCTATGGCAAGACGGACGTACTCAATAAAATTCATTCGATCCTCACTGCCGACGTTCCCGTTGCAACCGAAGTCTCCGAAACGCAAGAGAAGGCATGAAGCGACTTTTGCAAAAGCATACATGCTATAGCAGGAATTATGCGGAATAAACGCATAAAGGAATATCTGTTGCCGACAAGGATTGTCGCGAATGAAGTTACGATTATCCGATAAAACTATCCGCCCGAAAAAACGGGCGGATTTTTTTACCGTTCGATTTATCACGGAATAGACTCTCACAATACGGATATTGCCGCAGGACGCCCCCCTTAATTCGTCGTTGCACGAAGCACCGCCCCACTACGTCATTGCGAAGGAGCGCGATACGCGCGACTGCGGCAATCTCCGCCGTCAGGCGAAACATATGCTCGTCATTGCGAAGGAGCGCGGTACGCGCGACTGCGGCAATCTCTGCCGTCAGGCGGAAACGCGAGCACGGCTTCCGCGGCAAGCCGTAGGCTTGCCACGAGATTACCACGTCGCTTCGCTCCTCGTAATGACAAACAAGAGCGAAAACGGGGCACGGTATGTGACGGCGCATACGCTCCCATGCTCCGTCGGTTCGTTTCCGAAAAACGTGCATGAAAAATCCCCTCTGACATTTAGAGGGGATTTCGCTTATGCGTTGGGATAAACGCTTGCTTTCTTTTTGTCTTTGCCCATTCTTTCGTAACGAACGACGCCGTCGATAAGCGCGAAAAGCGTATCGTCTTTGCCGATCCCTACGTTCGTACCGGGATGAATTTTCGTGCCTCTTTGACGGACGAGAATGTTTCCTGCGAGAACGGCTTGCC
>CAYWML010000071.1:0-6113 GCA_964459515.1 uncultured Clostridia bacterium
AGGAGGAAAAACAATGAATAAAAATGACATTATATTTCGTTTAGAAAGAAAAGAAGAACACCGAGAGGTCGAAAATCTGGTGCGAGAAGCCTTTTGGAACGTGTACCGCCCCGGTTGTTCGGAGCATTATGTTCTGAATCGGATGAGAAATCATCCGAGCTTTATCCGCGAACTTGACTTTGTGCTGGAAAAAGACGGGAAACTCATCGGACAAAACGTATTCGCTCGAGCGACGATTCAAGCCGACGACGGCAGAAAAATCCCCGTTGCCACCATGGGGCCGATTTGCATTGCTCCCGAATTCAGGCGGATGGGCTACGGAAAAACGCTGCTGGACTATACACTGGAAAAAGCCAAGGAATACGGAATTAAGGCACTTTGTTTCGAAGGCGACATCGATTTCTACGGTAAAAGCGGCTTTAACTATGCAAGTAAATTCGGAATCCGCTATCCCGGTCTGTCGAAAGACGCGGATACGTCTTTCTTTCTCTGCAAGGAACTGGAGGCAGGATATCTTGACGGTGTTATCGGAGCGTACGAACCGCCGAAGTGTTACTTTGTAGACGAAGAAAAGGCAGAAGCATTCGATAAAACGTTTCCTGCGAAAGAAAAATTAAAACTCGACACACAGATTTTCCGATAAACAACGCGACGGGCGGCATTGCAAAGAAAATCGCATTGCCGCCCCTTATCGTAACGGAGCATAATATGAGAAAAATTTTTAAGGCTTGGTTAAACATTTGGTTATACGTCATTACAGCGATAAGCGGCGTTATAATCGGCATTGCCGCCGTAAAACGGAATGACTGGGATCTGCAAACGAAAATATTTGCGTTTGCCACCGCACTTCTGCCTTTGCACGTCTTGGAAGAATGGCGTTTCCCCGGCGGATTCCATTATATGTACAACATTATGGCGAAATCGGAAAAGCCCGATTGTTATCCCATGAATCAATTATCCGATATGTTCACCAATCTTATCGGCGTCATATTCGGGATAGTCGTGCTTTTTGTCGGCGTTAATTCCATTTTTCTTATAATGCAACTGTTTTTATGTATCGCCGAAATATTCGGTCACACCAAAGGCGGCATTTTTTCTTATAAGAGATTCAAAGCAAAAGGGAAAAAGACAATATACAATCCCGGAATGTTCACCGCGATTTTCGGATACTTACCCGTAGCGACAGCCATCTTCGTTTTTTTTATAACGGATAATCCTCCGCTTTGGTGGCAATGGCTTATCGGAATCGGTTGCGGAATCGTTTTAGGAACAATTTCTTTGAAATTCCCTGAAAAAGTAACGCAAAACGAAAACTCTCCGTACGGATACGATTGGGGAAACGGATATTTCGAAAAATTCAACGCATAAAAACCATACGGAAAAGAACCTTGCATTTCGCCCTGCGAAATCAGATGAAATCATTGACTTTTTATAACCTTTCTGTTATAATAAATTTAATTTTAATACACTTCAAGGAGACTTACCATGAAAGAAAACGTGTTGATTTGCAAATGCAAGCAGGTATATTACGCCGATATCGAAAAAGCGTTGCACGACCATAATCGTTTTGAAGACGTTCAAAAAGAATTTGCGCATTTGCAGGCGATAACCAATTGTTCCACCGGATGCGGCGGATGCCACGACGAGATAATGCAAATTATTTCCGAAATAATAAATTAAAGCAAAAGTATTCCGTACATATAACAAGGTAGCAACCGAACAAAGGTTGCTATTTTTCTTTTCCGAGACAAAATCTTCTCGCATAAATTTCAAAAAACGGAGAAATTTCCTTTGACATAAGCGTAAAAATAAGCTACAATAAAGCCACGATTCCATTCTTTCCAAAATCCGATAAAAAAGCGGAAAGACGCGGAGGTGTTTTATGCAAAAAACGACGGAACAAACAGCCGCAAAATCTTTGCAAAAAGAAAGACACGAAAACAACAAGATTCCCGATTTCGAAGATTTCTTTCAAGGCTCTTCTTCGGGCGCGACGCCGAAAAAGAACAAAAGCTTCATGAGTCGCTTGTTGAAAAAAGACAGACGCCCTATCTTTTGGTCGTGCTTTCTGTATCTTTTTCAAAACGCCCCCGTTTGGGCATTGCCTCTTATCACGAGCGACGTAATCGATTTGATTACCGCCCGTCCCGAAAATTTGCTATTACGCTTGTTTATCGACGGGATAATCGCAATCGTATTGCTCGCGCAAAACATACCCGTTACGATGTGGCGTTTTCGTATCTTAAACACCACCATTCGCACCCGTTCGGCGCAAATAAAACAAAGCGTTATTCGGAAGTTGCAAAAGCTTTCCATTACATATCACAGAGAAATCGAAGACGGCAAGATCCAATCGAAAATTTTACGCGATTTGGACAA
Organism: uncultured Clostridia bacterium; assembly: GCA_964459515.1. Taxonomy (GTDB): domain Bacteria; phylum Bacillota; class Clostridia; order Christensenellales; family Borkfalkiaceae; genus Scatosoma. The sequence goes on from CAYWML010000071.1 coordinate 2,380, forward strand.
CGTGGAAAGCTATTACAGAACGATGATAGAACATTTTGCGCAAGTGCTTATCGGCGCGATTGTTTCGACGATTATCGCAATTTGGAAAAACCCCATAACGGCGGCGTTTTTCGTCGTCATTATCCCCGCGTATGTGCTCGTTTCCTTAGCCTTTCGCAAACGCTTAAAACGATACAGCCGAAACCTTCGACAGGATAACGAACAGCTGTCGGCAAAGCTCACGACGACGTTGCAAATGATGTCGTTGACGAAATCGCACGGATTAATCGACACGGAAGGCAAAGCCGTCAGCGAAAAAATAGACGCGGTTACGCAGTCCGGATTAAAATTGGATAAAACGAACGCTTCTTTCGGTTCGGCTTCGTGGGTTGCTTCGCAAGTGTTCGCCCTCGGATGTTTGGCGTTTTGCGTAGCGTTGGCGTTGAACGACTTGATGACGCCGGGCGAAGTCGTACTCTTTCAATCGCTGTTTTCGACGATAAGCAGCTCGGTGATGACGCTTATAGCCGTTTACCCGTCCTTTGTAACGGGTAACGAAGCCGTCAGCTCTATTTCCGAAATCATGAAAAACGAAGACGAAGAACGCGACAATGTCATAAAATTGAAAAATATCCGAGGGGAAGTAGACTTTCGGCACGTCTGCTATCACTATCCCGACACGGAACACCTCGTCGTCAACGATTTTCATTTGCACGTACGCCCGGGGGAGCGTATCGCCATCGTAGGTTCGTCGGGTTCGGGGAAAAGCACCGTAATGAACTTAATCATCGGGTTACTGTCGCCGACGGCAGGTGAAATTTACATAGACGACGTACCCATGTCCGAACTTTCCATGCAATCCTATCGAAAATTCATTTCCGTCGTGCCGCAAAACAGTATTTTATTTTCGGGTACGATACGGGAAAATATCACCTACGGCTTAAATACATACAGCGAAGCGGATTTTGCGCGCGCCGTCGAAGACGCAAATATTTCGGAGTTTTTAGAAACGCTTCCAAACGGCGTCGATTCCCAAGTGGGCGAACACGGCGACAAGCTTTCCGGCGGTCAAAAGCAACGCATTTCTATTGCAAGAGCTTTGATACGCGATCCGAAAATCTTAATTTTAGACGAAGCGACTTCTGCCCTCGACAACGTTTCGGAATACCACGTGCAAAAAGCGATCGACAAATTGATAAACGCGCGCACGACCTTTATCGTAGCGCATAGACTTTCCACGATACGAAACGCCGACAGAATCGTTGTTATGGAAGACGGTAAAATGGCAGAAGTAGGCACGTATGAAGAACTGTTGGCAAAAAACGGCAGATTTTGCGAATTGGAACGAAAAAGCCGCATTCGGGAAGAAGAAGCGAAAACGGCGTTGGAAATCGTCTGAATATACTCTATCCTATAAAATAAAGAACCCGTACCGACGAGCGTTTCCGTTGTCGATACGGGTTTTTCGTTTTAGTGCTTGAAATGTCTTTCACCGACAAATACCATGGCTATATTCGCCGCATTGCACGCGTCTATCGAAAGTTGGTCTTTAATACTGCCGCCGGGTTGAATAATAGCGGTAATGCCTGCTTTTACGCATTCCTCCACGCAATCGGGGAAAGGGAAAAAGGCGTCGCTTGCCATAACCGAACGGCTTGCCGCCGCGCCTGCATGCGCAACGGCTTGCTGTGCCGCCCAAATACGATTGGTCTGCCCCATGCCGATGCCCGTCGTTCTATCCTCTCGTCCGATAACGATAGCGTTCGATTTCGTGTGTTTTACTACGAGCCAATTGAATTGCAGAGCACGCCATTCTTCGTCGGTCGGCGCGCGCTTCGTAACGACGCGTACGTTTTCTTCGGCGTAAAGCGAATTGTCGTAATCCTGTATCAGCAAGCCGCCGTACACTTTTTTCATGTCGTAGGCGTTATGGACGCGCTTTGCTTTTATCGACGGCAATTCTAAAAGGCGAATATTTTTCTTTTGTTTTAAGATCTCCAACGCGCCGTCCGTGAAGCTTTCCGCGATGACGATCTCGATAAAGATTTTATGAATTTCAGACGCGGTGGCTTCGTCCACTTGCCCGTTGATCGCCAAAATTCCGCCAAACACCGATACGGGATCGGATTCGTAGGCTTTTTTATACGCCTCGCATATCGTTCTCCCTACGCCTACGCCGCACGGATTGGCGTGCTTACATGCCACCACGCAAGGTTCGTCAAACTCTTTGACCAACTCCAACGCCCCGTTTGCGTCGTTGATATTGTTGTAAGAAAGCTCCTTCCCCCAAAGTTGCTTCGCTTCGGAAAGCGAACCCGCGCGCAAAAAAGGTTCGTTGTAATACGCCGCTCCCTGATGCGGATTTTCGCCATAACGCATTTCCTGCGCTTTTTCATACGTAAGCGTAACGCTGTCGGGAAAACGAAAATTTAACTGCTCTGCCAAATAATTGGAAATCATGGCGTCGTACGTCGCCGTATGCGCAAAAACTTTATATTGAAGATAGCGTTTCAAAGCAAGGGAAATCGCGCCTGTTTCCGCTTCGCAAAGCACGCGCTCGTAATCTTTCGGATCGACGACGACGGCTACGTCTTGATAATTTTTCGCGGCGGCGCGAAGCATGGTAGGTCCGCCGATATCGATATTTTCCACTGCTTCGGCAAACGGCACGTTCGGCTTGGCAATCGTTGCTTTGAAAGGATACAAATTCACGGCGACGATATCGATCGTATCGATATGCAAACGCTCCAATTGCGCCATATGCTCGGGATTATCGCGCCTTGCCAACAAGCCTGCGTGTATAACGGGATGCAAAGTTTTCACCCTGCCGTCCAAACATTCGGGAAAGCCCGTCAACGCGCTTACTTCGACGACGGATAATCCTGCTTCGCGAAGCGTTTTCGCCGTGCCGCCCGTGGATATAAGCTCGTAACCGCACGCCGCCAAACGACGCGCGAAATCCACGATACCCGTTTTGTCCGATACGCTTATCAATGCTCTTTTCTTCATATATAAAACCGCCTTGTTATTATTTGCGAATTTTTCGGGCATACTGTTCGTATGCTGCTTTTTTATATTTTATTGATCGGTTATATCGCCGCCGTCAACCTTTACGCGTTTTTGTTGGTGAAAAACCTGCGCGACCGCGAAAGGCAAAGCACTCCCGATACCCCTCTCGCCGCAACCGAAAACGAAAAGCCCGACGCGCATACCGCTCCCGCCGCGCCGAACGAGAAAACGACTGCCGCCAAAGGAGAGACGGGTTTGGGAAAGTTGGTGCTTACGGGCGCGCTCGGCGGCGCGATCACGGTGTACGTCTGTATGTTCCTATTGAAATATAAGCGTTCGAGCCTGCTGTTAATGGTGCTTATGCCCTTGCTCGGCATACTCAACGTGTATATTTTCTTTTTGCTGTTCAAATCCGGCTTCGGAGTTTGGACGGTGCGATAAGCAATACGACTGCGTTTCTGCATATATGCGCATATATACTCGTCTATATATTATAACATAGTTTCTTTTTCGGAGCAACCAAACGGAGCGGCGCAAAAAACATTTCACGAGATTTTTTCGGTTTATCGCCTATAAAAAGCGCGTAAAAATATTTTTCGATTTTTTTTGAAAAAACGTCAAAATTCGTTTGACAATTTTTTGAAATAGTGCTATTATATACAAGCGTTGTCGATACGGCGGTGAAGTGCGATGAATGCGGGTGTAGTTCAATGGTAGAATTCCAGCCTTCCAAGCTGGCCGCGTGG
>CAYWML010000072.1:0-5881 GCA_964459515.1 uncultured Clostridia bacterium
TACCAGATTAATTTTTCGCCCCTTTTTTGATTGACTTTTCATAGCTGGTCTTTTCGTTTTTTTGTTTTCGCGCCGTAACAATTGTCGTAAAAGCACAAAAAAGTGCCGCCTTAGCGAATAAGACGACACAGCAAAAGTGGCTTATTCGCTTCAAGTTGCGACACTTAATTCAGAAACATATTCAACGTAAAATTTTTATGTAATGCAAATAAGATACACTTATGCCCGATAAGTATATATTTACGTCAAATATGAAATTAAGGTCGCATACTCATTTTAGCACATCTCAAAGTTTAATGCAACAAAAAAAGGATAATTTGGAAATATTTTATATTGTATTATTTTATGCGAAAAGAATTTTAGCGATATTAGGCTGAAATCTTCTCGCATTTTTCTATGTAAAGGCGGTTGCCGTGTTTTTTTCAAGCCGACCGCGCGAAAGGTTGACAAAATACGAAGATTTATATTATAATATCGTTATTATGAAATTACTCATTCCCGTTGCCGCAGGCTTGGAACAAATCGTCAAACGACAATTGCTCGCGCTCGGCTATGCGAAAGCACCTGCCGAGAACGGCAGGCTCGAATTAGACGGCGATTTTTCCGACGTCGCGCGGCTCAACGTGTTTTTACGCAGCGGCGAACGCGTCCTCGTCAAGTTGACGACTTTTCCCGCCGTCACTTTCGACGAACTCTACGAGGGATTCTACGCCCTGCCTTGGGAGGACTGGCTGACCGTCGATTCCCAAATCCTCATGGACGGCAAAAGCGTGCAAAGTCAATTAGCAGCCGTCAAAGCCGCCGGCGGTGTCGCCAAAAAAGCGATCATCCGTCGCCTTTCCGACAAAATCCGCTCGGGGCGAAAAACTTTCGCCGAAACGGGTGCACGCTCCGTCGTCGGGTTTTCGATTTATAAAGACGCCGTCACCGTAACGCTGGACACGACGGGCGACGGCTTGCATAAGCGCGGCTATCGCTCCCTTGCGTACAGCGCGCCTCTCAAAGAAACGCTGGCTTCGGGACTGATCGACTCCACGTTCTATAACCCTGCCGTCGATCCCGAAAAGCCCTTCGCCGATCCCTTTTGCGGAAGCGGCACGCTGCCCATAGAAGCGGCTATGAAAGCCTTGCGCATCGCCCCCGGGCGCAACCGCGATTTCGATTTTGCGCATTGGCACTGCACGCCGAGCGGCGTTTTGGAAGCGGCGAAAGAAGAGGCGCGCGCCGCCGAGCGGCAGGATATTCACCCCGTTATTTTCGCAAGCGACTGCAACCCCGAAGCGATTTCGATCGCCAAATATCACGCAAAGCGTGCAGGCGTGGAAAAGCACGTTCGCTTTTCCGTCGCCGACGCGAGGGACTTTCGTTGTGATCTGCCTTACGGCGTACTTGTCAGTAATCCGCCGTACGGAGAACGGCTTTCCGACGAAAACGAAGTGCGCGCATTGATGGCGGCGTTCGGCAAAACCTATCGCGCGTTGCCCGATTGGAACGCGTATCTACTCACCTCTTTGCCCGATCTCGAACGGTACTTCGGCAAGACAGCCGATAAAAAGAAAAAGCTGTTCAACGCACACCTGCCCTGCGGATTTTACGCTTACTTCGGAAAATCACCCAAAGAAAACACACCTTTGAAAGGAGAAAAATAACCGTGTTCGATTACACCAAAGCCGCCGTTGCGCAAACGGTGAAAGATTTCAAAAAAATCGATTTTATTCGGAACGTCGCCACGCAAACGCTCTATATCGCTTATCTGATTTACGCGATTTGCGTGGGCGCGGGCGTACTCGCCGCCAATATCGTGCTACTCGTCCTGTCGGCAAGCTATTTCGCGTTGTTTCTGTTTATGACGTTGAAGCCGCCGACAAAGCAAGTGCGCAAAACGGTGAAAACGATTTTCACGCGGAGCAGACAAGCGGTTAAACTCTATACCCTCGTCGTTATGATCTACGGCGTATGGCTGACAGCCGACCGCGTAACGCCCCTTTCGCTCATTCTCTCCGCCCTCATGATCACGGGCTGGGTATTGCAAATCCTCTTCGAAATCGTATTCAAATTTTTCTTAAACCGCGCCAACTTCATCATCGAAGGCATGGAAGCCGATTACGAAAACATAACCAAACCCGTACGCACCGTGGGGAACTTTTTCAAAAAAGTGACGGGGAAAGAAGTGGAAGAGGAGAAAGCCCCCACCAAAACCCGACTGTTTTTAGAAGAAAAAGTGCGCCTCGCGCGCGAAGAACGCAAACGGAAGAAAGAGGAAGCCGCCGAGGCGCGCCGCGCCGCTGCCGAGCAAAAAAAAGCGGAAAAACAGCGTAAAAACGCAAAACAAGTGCCAACGGAAACAGCCGCGCCTTCGACGAACGACGAAGCCTGCCAAAGCGAGAACGCTTGATCGGAGGCATACCCATGGACGCGTTGAAAAGGTTGCGCATACTAAATGCCAACAGTCTGAAACTGCTTGCCGCCGTACTTATGCTGGTCGATCACCTCGGCATGATCTTTTTCCCCGAACAGCTCGTCTTTCGTTTTTTCGGGCGATTATCCATGCCGATTTTCGCCTTTATGATTTCCGAAGGATGCCGCTATACGAAAAATAAATTGCGGTATTTCCTTTCCGTATGCATTTTGGGAACGCTCTGCCAAATCGTATACTTTATCTTCGATCCTTCCATGCTCTATTTCGGCATTTTGCTCACCTTTTCCGTTTCCATATTGCTCGTTTACGCGTTGCAATTTGCCAAAGCCTGCCTTTTCGACAAAGCCGCGCCGCTCGGCAAAAAAATATGCGCCGTACTCCTCTTTTGTCTGTCCGTCGCCGCCGTTGCCGCGCTTTGCGCTTTCGTCCAAATCGACTACGGTTTTTGGGGCGCAATCACGCCCGTATTCGCTTCGCTTTTCGACTTTCGTCGCATACCTGTACCCGATAAATGGCAAAAACTCGATTGTTTGCCCGTGCGCGTGCTCTGCATGCTTTTGCCCCTTTCCCTACTCTGCGTATACCATATTCTTCCCCTCTTTCAATTGCCTTGTCTTTTGGCGTTGCCCGTGCTGTTGCTTTATTCCGGAGAAAGGGGAAAACGCAACATGAAATACTTTTTTTATCTCTTCTATCCGTTGCACCTCGGCGTTTTGGAAGGGGTATATATGTTGTTGCACCTGCTGTAAGCGCAAAAAAAAAAATCGCGAGCCGCATTCCGTACGATAACGGTTGCGGCTCGTTTTATTTACGAAATATGCAAACGGATATTTTGCAGGGCGTTTTTTTCCAAACGCGAAACTTGCGCCTGCGAAATGCCGACTTCGGCGGAAATTTCCGTCTGCGTTTTCCCCTCGTAATAGCGGAGAAAGAGAATACGTTTTTCCCGTTCGCCGAGCTTTTCCATCGCTTCGCCGAGGGCAACGCGCTCCGTCCACGTCTCGTCCGTGTTCTTCTCGTCGGCGAGTTGATCCATAAGCAACAACGTATCGCCCGACTTATTATACACGGGTTCGTACAACGAAACGGGATCGGAAATCGCGTCCAACGCGTACACCACTTCGCGTTCCGCGACGTGCAACGCTTCGGAAATCTGCCCGATCGTCGCCTCCTCGTCGCGCGATTCTATCTCCTCGCGCGCCTTTAACACGCGATACGCCATATCCCGTATACTCCGCGAAACGCGCAAGGAATTGCCGTCGCGCAAATACCGCTTGATCTCCCCGACAATCATCGGCACGGCGTAGGTGGAAAACTTCACCCCGACGGACAGATCGAAGCCGTCGATCGCCTTGATAAGCCCCACGCAACCTGCCTGAAATACGTCGTCCGCGCCTAAATTTTTAATGCGAAACCGCTTCACGAGCGACAGCACCAAGCGCATATTCCCCACGATAAATTTATCGCGCGCGGCTTTGTCGCCCTGCTTTAAGCGTTTCATAAGCTCGTCGTTTTCCTGCGCGCTCAGTTTCGGAAGTCCCGAAGTATCCACGCCGCAAATTTCCACTTTTTGCATACCGCACCCCCTTATGTACGCAATGGCGTTGCCGCGCAACGACGGGAACGGGAACGAGATAAGTATGCGCTTCTTTCGCATAAAACATACCGATTTTTCGTTTTTCGGGAAAACGATTTTTTCGAATGCCGTCGAAACGCATACGACGAACGAGCGCGACTTTTCGCCGCGCCCGTCCATGGAAAGAGTTTTTATTTTTCCGCCAATGTCAAGTGCGAAGCAGGATCGACGCATTTCCCGTCCTTGTACACCTCGAAATGCAGGTGCGCGCCGTCCTTATATTCGTCGCCCGTCGCTTCCGCGACCGTCGCGATTACCTCGCCGCGTTCCACTTTATCGCCGACCTGCAACCCTTCCGCCGCCTCCACGAAACGGTATACCGTCTTTCGCCCGTCGCCGTGGTCGATCGTGATCTCCGTGCCCGACAGCACGTCGCCGCGATAAATACTCTCCACCGTGCCGCCCGCCGCCGCCATGACTTTCGTCCCCGGCTCCGCCGCGTAATCCACGCCTTGGTGTTCGTAATACTTATGCAGGGTTTGATTGTAATAAAAGCCGTAATCGTTCAAAGTCGTCGCCGCCGCAATCGGGGAAAGCATCTCCTCCGGCGTATTCGTCACCGGCTCGTCCGACGCGCTCGATCCGCCGCCGTTGCCGCCGTTGTTGTTTGGCTTGGAAGAGCTGCTGTCCAAAACGGAAGAAGAACTGTACGAGCCGCGAAGAGCCTCGTTGTTTTTCACCCGTTGCGCGTTCGTCACCACGACGGCAACCACGATAATCGCCGCCAAAGCCGCGGCACAGCTCGCCGCCGTAATGATATATCGCCGTCGTTCGCGCTGCATACGCGTCGTTCTTTTCTTGCCGTCCGTTTGCTTTTCTTTGTCGTTGCTGTGTTCGTTCATTATCTGATCCTCCGAAAATCGTTTTGTATGTAGATTGTTGCCACAGCCGAACGGCTTTATACCTCCCGTTTTTCATTTTTTTCAAAATCCGCCGAAAATAATCGGCGTACCGACCGCCACGCGTCCGTCGCGCACCGCCACGTGCAGATTGATCCGCGCGCCGTTTACGCGCACGCCTTGCGCCAATCGTTCGGAATACCCGTAAAAGCTCGTCACATCGCAAACCTCTTCCGAAAATACCCATTCCGCCCCGTACTTTTCCGCGATCGTTTGCGCGATTTCCGTCGCTACGATTTTTTCGTTTTGCGCGGTATTCGCATACCTACCCCCGTCAAAATCGGCAATTGCGCAACAGACCGATTCTCCGCGTACCCGAAAGATCTCCCATGGCGACAACGTGCTTTTACAAAGCGACTGCGAAGACGCCGAATCGAGATAAAAACTTCGCTCCCCCGATATAGCCCCCAAGCGGCACGTACGCACGGCAAAAAAAGCAAACACGAATACCGCGCCTAAGACGATTGCAAACAACGTCCGTAACGCATTCTTCGCATGAAACCATACCAAACACATAAAAACTCCCGTGCGCAAAAGCTCGACGGCTTTGCACGCAAAGCAGGTATTGCCCGTTTTCTTGCCAAATAAACCTTTTCGTTGCGATTTTTTCAAACTTTTTCGGCTTTACGAAGAAGTGCGGTAAGCCGCTATCCTTCGTCATTGCGAAGAAGCGCGGTACGCGCGACTGCGGCAATCTCCGCCGTCAGGCGGAAACAAACGCCCGTCATTGCGAGGCACAAATGTGCCGTGGCAATCTCCGCCGTTAGGCGGAAATGCGAGCATGGTTTCCGCGGCAATCTTTACGGCTTGCCACGAGATTGCTTCGTCGCTTCGCGAAATTGGTAACAAAAATTAGACAAAAAAAATTAAAAATCAAATGACATTTTTTTAAGTTGGTGTTGTATGGGTGTTTCATAGTTCAAAGAA
>CAYWML010000073.1:0-5628 GCA_964459515.1 uncultured Clostridia bacterium
TCTTACGCATAGCGGAGTTAGGCTTCTTAGGAGAAGTCGTGGTAACGGACAAACAAACGCCGCGCTTCTGAGGGCAGTTGTCGAGAATAGGACTCTTCGACTTATAAGTAATCTGCTCTCTGCCCTTTTTAATGAGCTGATTGATAGTAGGCATACTATTTGACCTCCTTGTAAAATTTTGGAATATATTTCTCGAAATTGCCCTTACCGCAATTTCAAAGAAAGCAAAATCGATGTACGACGCTTGTCCGAAAGCCGAGCCGACGGAAAAGGGCATACTACGCCCTTACGCCGTAACAGAAATATTTTAGCACGCAACGAACATTTTGTCAAACGTTTTGACGAATTTTTCGCAAAAATATTTTCAAAATCGTAAAAAACGGCGCAAAATTTTTGTTTCCGCACCGTTTTTGCCGCCACAACTTACAATCCGGCAAGCTGCGTCGCACATTTTTCTTTCATGTCGATATATTTTTTCAACTTTTCGCGTTCCGCTTCGACCAATTTAGCAGGCGCTTTCGCGACGAAGCTCTCATTGGAAAGTTTCCCCTCGGCGCGAGCGATTTCACCGTCGATACGTTCGATTTCCGTCTGCAAACGCGTCTTTTCCTTTTCGATATCCACCAATTCGCCGAGCGGCACGTAAATCTGCGCGATTTCGGTTACGGAAGAAACCGTTTTTCCGCCTGCTTCCGACGCGTCGGAAATAAAGCGCAAATCGCTTGCCCCGGAAAGTTTCGTAATGCAATCCTTATTCACCTGCAACAGACGTTTGCTCTCCGTAACGACGTACAATTCCACTTTTTTGGACGGAGGACAATCCGCGTCTTTCTTCATCGCGCGCACGGCTTTTATAATTTCCATTACGCCCTCGAAGGTTTTTGCCTCTTTTTTATACGCCTGTTTCGCGTTATAGCGAGGATACTCCGCCGTCATAATACTGCCCGTCGTCGAAGGCAAATACGAATATATCTCTTCCGTGACGAACGGAATAAAGGGATGCAACAGCTTCAACGCGTTTTCCAAAACGAAGCAAAGCACAGCCAACGCGTCCGCTTTTCGCCCTTCGTCCTCGCCGTATAAAGCCGGTTTGGAAAGCTCTATATACCAGTCGCAGAAATCATCCCATACAAAGCCCGTAACGAGATCGCAAGCGACGCCGAGTTCGTATCTTCCGAGATTTGTCGTCGTTTCCCGAATACAGTTTTGCAGCTTGGAAACAATCCACTTATCCGCAGGCGCGAGCTTCACCGTTTCCATCGGCGGAATTTGTTTTCCCTCCGCGTTCATCAATACGAAGCGCGCCGCGTTCCAAAGCTTGTTGATAAAATTTCGACAAGACTCCACTTTCGTTTCCGAATAGCGCGTATCGTTCCCCGGTGCAACGCCCGTAAGCAAGGACAAGCGCAAAGAATCCGCGCCGTATTTATCGATGACTTCCAAGGGATCGATACCGTTCCCCAAAGATTTGCTCATTTTTCTGCCCTGCTCGTCACGGACGATGCCGTGGATCAAAACATCGCGGAAAGGAACTTTCCCCGTATGCTCGATACCCGAAAAAATCATTCGCGCCACCCAGAAGAAAATAATATCGTAACCGGTAACGAGCACGTCGGTGGGATAAAAATACTTGTAGTCCTCCGTCATTTCGGGGAAGCCGAGCGTGGAGAAAGGCCAAAGAGCCGACGAAAACCACGTGTCGAGCACGTCTTCGTCCTGCCGCAATCGCTTACCGCCGCAATCGGGGCAAACCGTCGGATCTTCTTTTGCGCAAATCGTCTTTCCGCAATCCGCGCAATACCAAACGGGAATGCGATGCCCCCACCAAAGCTGACGGGAAATGCACCAATCGCGAACGTTTTCCATCCAATTATAATAGATTTTGGAAAAGCGTTCGGGCACGAATTTCACTTTATTTTTCATCACCGCGTGAATGGCGGGTTTTGCAAGCGGCTCCATTTTTACGAACCACTGTTTGGATACGATCGGCTCTACCGTCGAATGGCAACGATAGCAATGCCCGACGTTGTGCGTATGCCCTTCTATCTTCACGAGATTTCCGCGTGCCTCCAAATCGGCTACGATCTTCTTTCTCGCTTCGTAACGATCGAGACCGCGATACGAGCCTGCTTGCTCGTTCATCGTGCCGTCGTCGTTCATTACGCGAATGACAGGCAAGCCGTGCCGTTTTCCGACCTCGAAATCGTTGGGATCGTGCGCCGGCGTTATTTTTACGCAACCCGTACCGAACGACGGATCTACGTATTCGTCCGCAACCACGGGAATTTCTCTGCCGACGAGCGGCAGAACGAGCGTTTTTCCGACGAGCGTTTTATAACGTTCGTCGTCGGGGTGCACGGCAACAGCCGTATCGCCGAGCATGGTTTCGGGGCGCGTCGTCGCTACGACGACTTCCGCTCCGCCGTCCGTCGCAGGATAGCGAAGATGCCAGAAATGCCCTGCTTCTTCCGCATATTCCACTTCGGCGTCCGAAAGCGCGGTTTTACAGCAAGGACACCAATTTATAATTCTATCGCCTTGATAAATCAAGCCTTTTTCGTAAAGATTGACGAATACTTCGCGCACCGCTTTGGAACATTTTTCGTCCATGGTGAACGTCTGCCTCGACCAATCGCAGGACGTGCCCATTTTTCGCTGTTGCAACATAATGCGATTGCCGTACTGTTCCTTCCACTCCCAAGCGCGTTTCAAAAATCCGTCTCTGCCGAGATCGGCTTTCGTCAAGCCTTCCGCTTTCATTTTCTCGACAATTTTTACTTCCGTCGCAATCGAAGCGTGATCGCAGCCCGGAAGCCACAATGCCGCATACCCCTGCATACGCTTAAAACGAATCAAGGTATCCTGCAAGGTGGCGTCCATCGCATGCCCCATGTGCAACTGCCCCGTGATATTCGGAGGCGGCATCATAATGGTGAACGGAACTTTATTCTCGTCCGCTTCCGCGCGGAAACACCCCGAAGCTTCCCAGTCGGCGTAAATTCTGTCCTCGAAATCTTTTGGATTGTACGTCTTTTGCATTTCCATATCTAAAACCCCTTTTAGGCTATTTTTCTCTTTCTATCCATCGCGCAACGGCAAATGGGCGCAAAACGCTATTGTAATTCTGTATATGTCTAATTATTATAATACGATTTTTCGCGATTGTCAATTATAAATGGGCGGTCATATAATATAATACTTAGAAATTTTTTATTTTTTTCGGAGTATGCCATGAAAAAAAGTCTCAAATTTATTTATACGACGCTCGCCGCTTGTTTTGCTCTGCTTCCTGCGGCGGCATGCAAAAAAGACGGCGAAACAGACGGTTTAACGACCGTTCGATTGAACGAGGTCACCCATTCCGTTTTTTACGCGCCCCTTTATCTTGCCGACTCGCTCGGATATTTCCAAGCGGAAAACTTGAAAATCGAACTAACCAACGGCGGCGGCGCGGATAACGTAATGTCCGCCGTGCTTTCGGGCGACGCGGACATCGGATTTTGCGGCCCCGAAGCCGCTTTGTACGTACTGCTCGGCGGTTCTTCCGACGTGCCGACCGTCATCGGGCAATTGACGAAACGGGACGGTTCTTTCCTCGTTTCTCGAAAATCGGAACCGAATTTTACATGGAAAGACTTAAAAGGAAAAGAGATCCTCGCAGGTAGAAAAGGAGGCGTGCCCGCCATGACTTTCGAATACGTGTTGAATGCAAACGGCTTGCAAGATAAAAAAGACGTAACGCTGAATTACGACGTTGCCTTCAATCTCATGACGAGCGCATTCGAGGCAGGTACTGCCGATTACTGTACCATGTTCGATCCCGTCGCCTACGAATACGAAGCGGCAGGCAAAGGCTATGTCGTCGCTTCCGTCGGCGAAGCTTCGGGCGAAGTGCCCTACACCTGCTTCATCGCCAAAAATTCTTGGTTAAAAAAGAATACCGACGTTGCGGAAGCTTTTCTCCGCGCCGTAACGAAAGCCGTACACTATGCGCAGGAAGAGAACGCTTCCGCCGTCGCAGATAAATTGACGGGGTATTTTGACGGCATATCCCGCGCCGCGTTGCAAGCCTCCGTCACGCGATATCGCGCAATAGACGCTTGGCGAAGCGAGCTTACGATGACGGAAGCCAGCTTCGAACGATTGCAAGACATAATAGAAAATGCAGGCGAATTGCCGCGCCGCGCAAAAATGACGGACTTAGTCAACAACGATTACGCAAAGAAAGTATACGACGCGCTTTACGGATAAGCACGCGAAAAGGAATACTATGAAAGAGGTTTTACGTTTTGAAAACGTTTCGATGCACTATCACAGCAAACAGGGCGAAACAGCCGCTCTAAACTGCGTGAATTTTTCCGTTCGAGAAGGAGAATTCGTTGCGATTATCGGTCCTTCGGGGTGCGGAAAAACCACCCTGCTCTCCCTTGCGGCAGGATTGCTGTTGCCTACAGAAGGGCATGTGTACGCGCGCGGCGTTTCCTTCGGTTACATGTTGCAAAGGGACGAATTGTTCCCTTGGCGCACCATTGAAAAAAATATATTTCTACCCTTAGAGATAAAACGCCGCGACAAGCCGCAACAACGTGCGCGCGCTTTGGCTTTGGCGGAAAAATACGGTTTGAAACAATTCTTAAAAAGCTATCCGAGCGCACTCTCCGGCGGTATGCGACAACGCGCCGCCCTCATACGAACGCTTTCCCTGAATCCCGACGTATTGCTGCTCGACGAGCCGTTTTCCGCACTCGATTACCAAACGCGGCTGTCCGTATGCGACGACGTTTACCAAATTATTCGCCGAGAAAACAAAACCGCGCTGCTTATCACGCACGACATCAGCGAAGCGATTTCCGTAGCCGACCGTATTCTCGTCCTATCCAAACGCCCTGCCTCCGTCATTGCGGAGCACACCCTCGAATTTACGGAAAAACAACCGTTAAAGCGGCGTGAAAACGAACGCTTTTCCTATTGGTTCGAAATACTATGGAAGGAGTTAAACAAATGAAAGGCCGCAAGAATTTTTCCGCGGGGCAACTGCGCTATCTGCGCGGCGAAAAACGCCGCGGTTTTCTAATCAACGCGATCCGCGTTGCCGTGTTGCTCCTTTTTCTTTGTCTTTGGGAGCTTTCCGCGCGTTACGCATGGATCAATCCCTTCATCACGAGTTCCCCCTCGCGCATTGCAAAAACGATTGCCGATTTATATAAGAACGGCTCTTTGCTGTTACACGTCGGCACGACGCTTTGGGAAACGTTGGCAGGCTTTGCCCTCGCCGTCGCGCTCGGCTATTCCCTCGCTTTGTTGCTTTGGTGGAGCGAAGCTTTGCGGCGAATCGCCGAACCCTACCTCGTCGTCTTAAACGCCCTTCCCAAAATCGCCTTAGGTCCCTTGATCATCATTTGGTGCGGAACGGGTAGCGAAGCCATCGTCTGCATGACGTTGTTGATAGGCTTAATCGTCGCCGTACTCAACATGCTGAACGGGTTTATGGCAACGGAAGAGAACAAATTGCTGCTGTTGCGTTCCATGGGCGCGACGAAGTTGCAAATTCTCACGAAACTCGTTATCCCCTCTTCGTTGCCGAATTTTATTTCCATGCTGAAAATCAACGTCGGCATGGCGTGGATC
>CAYWML010000074.1:0-5325 GCA_964459515.1 uncultured Clostridia bacterium
GCCATATCGAACAAATCGCGTACGCGTTTCGCGCCTACGCCCACGTACATTTCCACGAAGTCCGAACCGGACACCGAAAAGAAGGGTACGCCGGCTTCGCCCGCAACTGCTTTTGCAAACAGCGTTTTACCCGTTCCCGGAGGGCCTACGAGCAACACGCCCGAAGGGATACGCGCGCCCAACGCGGAAAACTTCTTCGGGGATTTCAAAAACTCCACCACTTCGCGAAGTTCTTCTTTCTCTTCCTCCGCGCCGGCAACGTCCGAAAAACGGACTTTCAGATTGCTTTGCATGTGCGCCTTGGACTTGCCGATGTTCATCGCCGCGCTTCCGCCGCCGCTCGCGCTGCGCATAATCAGCCAGAACATAAGCGCGACGAGCACCACGCCGAAGAAGGGGAGCAGGCTCGACCATACGCTGCCTGCGTTGGGATCGGAAAATTCTATGATGAGGTTGTTCCAATCCACGTTGCCGACGGCCGCCGCCAACGCTTCGTAGCTTTCGCCTGCGGCAAGCGGAATATCGGCAAAAAGACTGCCTGCGCCGCTCGACGACGTCCCGAAAGAGGCGAGGAAACTACTGAAATCGCCGAACGAGTAAATGCTCGGCCCGACGGTCGTATACGTCGCGTCCTTCGCTTTGCCCGTCCACTGATATGCGTCTACGTAGATTTCCGTAATTTCGCCACTTGCGATCTTTTGCAGAAATTGCATATAGGAAATTTCTTCCGCGCCGCCGATGGCGTTCATCAAAAGCGCGCCGACGATCAGCACGGCGAGTACGGAAACGATGATCCAAACGATCGTTTTAGTCTTCTTGTTCAAAATTCGTTCTCCCTTTTTTAGGAATTTTATTTGCGATATTTTTGCGAAACCGCCGTTTTGCGCGTTTCGCAACGATTTTGCCTTACTATTTTACCACAAGCGCGCGGCTTTTTCAAGCGTTTCGCACGCGCAAGAAGAAACGTTTAGCAAACATTCACATTTTTAACACAGTCAGTATGCGCTTAAAACAGGGCTTCCATAAGTATTTTTACGCCGATACCCAAGAGCACCACGCCGCCGAGCGTGCCTGCTTTCCCGGCGAGCTTGTTTCCGACGGCTTTTCCGACGTACACCGCGCCGAAACTCAAAAGAAAAGTCGTTACGCCGATGACGGCGGACGCGCCCCACGCGCCAAGGGCAAGCCCCGTTTCCGTGAACGTCGCCATTTTCAAGGTGACGCCGACGGCGAGGGCGTCTATGGACGTGGCGATCGCCTGTATCGTCAATCGAGCGAGAGTTAGCGGCGCGGCTTTCGGATTTTCGCTTTCAATCGTTGAACACATACATGCCTCGTCCGTTTGCTCGGTTGCTTTATCGTCGGTTTTCCATTCTTTTATGCCTTCGAACAGCATTTTTACGCCGAGAAAGGCAAGAAGAGCAAACGCCGTCCACGCGGAAATTTTTTCAAATGTATGTATAAATACGTCGGCAACCGCACCCGTTATAAAATATCCGATAATCGGCATTAGAAATTGAAACGCGCCGAAAAAGAGGGCGACGATCGCGGAATCGCGCGGCGAAGCTTTCGGGTTTGTCATGCCGTTCGTCATGGCGACGGCGCATGCGTCCATGGAAAGCGCGACGCCGAGGAGAAGTATTTCCCAAAATCCCATATTAAAGTACCTCGATACAACCGCGCGTTTGCAAAACGCTTAAAACGTCTCGGAAAATCTCCTGCGGCGTTTGTCTGCCGTCCACGCAAACGATTCGTTCGGGGTATTTTTCGGCGACTTTTTTATAGCCGTCGTACACCCGTTTGTGAAAATCCGCGCCTGCCTGCTCCAAACGGTCGTTCTCGTCCGCGCCGTGTTTGCGGCGGAAGGCTTCTTCGGGCGGAAGATCGATGAAAATCGTTACGTCGGGGGCGTAATGTTGCATGGCGTAAGCGTTAATCTGCTCTACGAAGTCCGTCCCCAAGCCTCTCCCGTACGCCTGATACGCCGTGGAGGAATCCGCATATCGATCGCAAATGACCAATTTCCCTTCCGCAAGGGCAGGTTCTACGCGATCGGCAAGATGTTGCACGCGCGAAGCCGCGTATAAAAGCGCCTCGCACGCGTCCGTCATCTCCGCGTTTTTTCCGTTGAGCAATATCTCCCGAATGGCTTCGGAAATTTTTCCGCCCCCGGGTTCGCGCGTGAAGATATGCGGAATGTTTTTTGCTGTCAAGTATTCGCTAAGCAAGCGCAGTTGCGTGCTTTTTCCGCAGCCGTCGCACCCTTCGAAGGTGATGAATTTACCTCTTTTCATTGTCCTGTTCCTTTGCTTTTGTTTTATATACCGATATTTTTCCGTCGTTTATGCCGAACGTATGGTGCGCGCGGCGTAACGGTTCTATATGTTCTTGCGTTATGCGTTCTCCCTTTCGGCAAAGGGGAGTGCAGGGCGGAAACAGCCCGAAATTTCTTGCGCATACGCGCCCTATGCAACTTTCGACCCCGATTAGCTCCGTTTCGCTTTCATTTGGTATAACGACGGGGGTAGGTATTTGTCGAACGCTCGTTTTCGGTTCTCGTTCCGTCAAGGGGAATTTTTTGAAAAGTTTATGTAAACGGCGCAAAAGCCGCGAAAAATCGCGCCGAGCGGTTGCAGGGGAAAGATAGAATAAAATAACGTTTCCGTCGCAAAATTCGGGATAAAATCCGCTTTTTTCCAAGCTTTCCGCCGCTTCGAACGCGCTTTCCCCGAATACGGCGCAAAGCTTCGTCCAATCGTCTTGCAATAAAAGGCGCGGTTCGTTTTTCGCCGCCGCACGCACGATTGCCTCCAAACTTTCGTTGCGCGGATATTTTATCGCGTATTCCGCGGAGGCGAGCACGGGATAGGAGGGGCTCGTCGTTCGGAATATGTCCAAAGCGAGCCGAAGCTCTTCCGCGAGCGTAGGCGTACGCGCGGAAACGATTGCCGCTTGCGTCAGCGCAGGCAAGCTTTTGTGTACGCCGTCCACCCAAATGTCGGCGTATGCGCCTGCGTATAGATTTTTCGTGAAATGTAAGTGCCCGCCGTGCGCGCCGTCTACGAGCAATAGCTTGCCGCGTCGCGCGCAATACGCGCGCGCGTTGTCCAGATCGGCTACGCCGCCGTAATAGTTCGGCGAAGTAAAAAAGAGGGCGTCCGCTTCGGCGAGCAGATTTCCGAATTGTGTGCTCAGCTCGTCCATGGTATAGGGGAACGGAACGTTCGCCTGTTTCTTTTCGGGGTAGAGCAACGGCTCGATACCCGTCAATGCGCAACCGTTGAACACCGATTTATGTGCCGCCTCGCACAGGGCGATTTTTCGTACGCCGACCGCACGTGCGGCGTAGAGCATGGCAAGCACGCCTGCCGTACTGCCGTCCGTCAATAAAAAGCTCCGATGCGCGCCGAGGATCGCGGCAATATCGCGCTCCGCCGCCGCAATACAGCCGCTCGGCGAAGAGAGATTGTCGGAATAGGCGAGCTCGGTTATATCCGCGCCGCGTCTTTTATGCCCGGGAGTGTGAAAGGATATGTGCCGCAAACGCGCTTGTTTTTTCAACATGCGATATATGGCGCACTCGCGCAATACGCGTTTGTTTTTCAAAAAACGCCGCAACATGGTTTACGCCTGCGTGCGATAGGTGCGTATCAAATCGTTGACGTACAGCAGGCTTTCGTATTCGAATCCTGCTTCCGTTTTTGCCATTTTGATGAAGCCGATATGCATGTTTTTCGCCGTGGAAACGGTCAACTCCTCGCCTGTGTTCTCGTCTTGGCGTGTTTCGGTATACGCGACGTATTCGGAGAGTTTCCCCATCGTCGCTTCGTCGGGGCAGAGGTTGATCGTGTACGTGCCTTCCGTTAAAACGGCGTTGCCGTTGTCGCGGTCGTATACGGCGGTCTGTTCCAAACGAACGATTTCCTCGTCTAAATAGCCGTAAAATTCCAGCAACGCGTTGCGATATTTTCGAATACGCTGAATGTCCTGCGCTATGCCTGCAACGATCTGCGCTTCCTTTTTATATCTCTTGTCCTTATTCTTCTGCGCGCGCGCGCGGAAATCATTCGCAACTTTGTTTTCGTCCAGCGTGCCGTTTTCAAAATCTCCGTTTTCGTAATAGCCGCCGATATAGCGTTCCATGCGTTTGAAAAAGCCTTGTTCCGCATTGCGATCCAAGTTTTCGAAGTAGTACCCGAACGAGCCGAGCATCGTCTGCACGTAGCTGTCGTAACGCGTTTCCTCGCCGTCCTTGTAAGAAGCGGACGGATTGTCGATGTCGGCAACGAACACGGCATCGCCTTCGTCGGCGGAAAGGTGTGCTTGCATAACGGTGTAGGCGTCGGATTCGCTCAATGTCAGATCGTAGTAGGTCGCCTCCAAAACTTCGTAGGAAAATACGCCGCCGTTGAATGCTTTGCTGTACGCGCTGCTGAATTTTGTATTGCTTAGAGAAACGTTGCCCACGTAATTATACACGACGAACGATTGCGCGCAGGTTATGCGCGTCGCCGTCATGGTGAAGATCAGCATCCATACGATGATGGCGGCAACGGCTATCGCTACGATTTTCAGCCAATCGTAGGAAAGCATGCGGCTAAGCCGAAGTTTTGTAATTTTCGCGTCCATAAGAGCCTCCGCTTAATAATGGAATAAACGTATAAAAATACCGTAAAGTCGTAGGTAGGTATTTAGTAACGTAAAACAAACAGCGTATAATCGTATATTTTTGCAAATAGAAACAGAAGAAGAAACGCCGACTTTCACCCGAAGTCGGGCAATGGATAATCGGCGTTTTCGGAATTATTTTTTCGGCTTCATCGTCGGGAAGAGAATGACGTCGCGAATGGTCGAACTGTCCGTAAGCAACATGACCAAGCGATCCAAGCCCATGCCGAGTCCGCCCGTCGGAGGCAAGCCGTATTCCAACGCGTTGATAAAGTCTTCGTCTACCTGCGCGGTGTCGTTGCCTTTCGCTCGCTTCGCCTCTACCTGCTTCACCATGCGTTGCTTTTGATCGATCGGATCGTTCAGTTCCGAGAAGGCGTTGCCGTATTCGTGACCGCAGATGAAATATTCGAAGCGTTCCGTAAAGGCAGGGTTGGAAGGCTTGCGTTTTGCCAAGGGGGAATTTTCAACGGGATAATCGTAAATCACGGTAGGTTGAATAAGCTTATCTTCGACGAACGCGTCGAATAATTCG
Source organism: uncultured Clostridia bacterium (assembly GCA_964459515.1). GTDB lineage: Bacteria > Bacillota > Clostridia > Christensenellales > Borkfalkiaceae > Scatosoma. The sequence continues at coordinate 5,204 of CAYWML010000074.1, forward strand.
ATGAGCACCCAGCCCTTCGTTGCGTTTTCGTGTTCCAGTTCCACGCCTAAGCTCGCCGCCGCCGCGCGCGCTTCCTCGTCCGTATTCCAATCGTTGTAATCGACGCCTGCGTATCGCTTTAC
>CAYWML010000075.1:0-5238 GCA_964459515.1 uncultured Clostridia bacterium
TGTCCGCGTGTATCAAAAGCACCGAACGTTGCATTCGCGCCATGTCGCCCGTTTGGCGCGATTTACAAACGGGCAAACGAGAATTTATATTACGGTGAGGTACTATCATGGCATTATACAGCGAAAAGGTAATGGAGCATTTCCGTCATCCGCGAAACGTCGGCATTATTGAAAATGCGGACGGTATCGGTGAAGTCGGCAACGCGAAATGCGGCGATATTATGAAGATATACTTAAAAATCGACGACGGAATTATTTCCGACGTCAAGTTTGAAACATTTGGTTGCGGCAGCGCGATTGCTTCCAGCTCCATGGCGACGGAGCTAATCAAAGGCAAGCCGCTTTCGGAAGCGTTGCAACTGACAAACGCCGCCGTCGCGGAAGCCTTAGACGGTTTGCCGCCGCATAAAATGCACTGCTCGGTGTTGGCGGAAGAAGCGATCAAAAACGCGATTGCGGACTATTACAAAAAAAACGACATAGCCTATGACGAAAAAGCATTTTCAACGCGCCCCGTCTGTTGCCATCGATAGTCCTCCGACGATAAGACATGCCCTATACCCATTGCAAGCAAGCTCCGCTCGCACTTTTTTCAACACCGTCAGGCGTTCCGCGCGGCAACAGCCCGCGCTGTCCCTCTCATTAGAGTTGCCGCGCAATAAAATTTTACAATGCGGACCATCGCCTCGTTTTTCACACATGCAAGAAAAAAAGAGCCTTTCAAAAACGAAAGACTCTTTTTGCTTTTCGCCGCACAAATTAGTTTTCCGTGCGTTTATTTTTCAGCCAAAGCACGCCGCCCGTGATAAACGGCGAAAGAATCAGCCAAAGCGCGGCAAGCGCAATCGCCGCATAAACGATAACCGAACCTGCGGCGCGTGCGCCGTCGAACACCATCGAAACAAGATTAAAATTAAACAAGCCAAACAAGCCCCAATTTATCGCGCCGACGATGACCAACACATAAGCTATAATATTTACGATACGCATTTTTCTCCCCTCCTGCCGACAGTATGCCGCATTCGTATATTTTTATACGAAGAAAAAAGGAATAAATGCGGCTGTCAATCGCCTAACGTACGATACACCGCTTCGGCATAACGCACCGTTTCCATTGCGTCTTTCGCGTACTTGTCCGCGCCTATTTTATCCGCGTACGCTTGCGTAAGCACCGCGCCGCCTACCACCACTTTGCACCATGGCGCAGCCATGCGTAACGCGCGGATCGTTTCCTCCATCGCAGGAACGGTCGTCGTCATCAACGCGCTCAACCCGACGAGCGGCGCATGCAATTCCACTGTCTTTTCCACCACCCGTTCCACGGGGACGTCCCTTCCGAGATCGCACACGGCAAAGCCGTAATTTTCCAGCAACAGTTTCACGATATTTTTTCCGATATCGTGAATGTCGCCCTTCACCGTCGCCAATACAAACGGGCACTTCGTCGCGGCACTGCCCTGCATGTTCGCCTTAATCGCCGCAAATGCAGACTTCGCCGCTTCCGCGCTCGTCAACAGTTGCGGAAGGTAAACTTTCTTATTCTCGAACGCATTTCCCACAATGTCCAAAGCCACCACGATTTCCGTTTGCACGATCTGCAACGGCGGCACGGTTTTCAACAGTTCCTCCGTCAAACGGCGTGCTTGCTCTTTCAAGCCTTTCACGATTGCCGTTTGCAAACTCGTCTGCTCGCCCGACGAAACGACTTCCGCCGCCGCGTTTTTCACGATTATCGCCGATTTTTCCTCGGCAAGTCGGCTCGCATACGCGACGTACTCGCCGCAATTTTCGTCCGAACCTGCCAGCACGCGATAGGCACGATAGGTTTTCATCATCTCTTCCGAGTGCGGATTCATGATTGCCGCCGACAAGCCCTGCCCCAACGCCAAGCCAAAAAAGGCGGCGTTGATAATATCGCGCCGCGGCAAGCCGAAAGACACGTTCGATACGCCGAGCGACGTACCGCAACCAAGCTCCTCCGTAATTCTGCGCACCGCTGTCAGCGTTTCTTTCGCCGCCTGCGGTTCTGCGCTAACCGCCATGGCGAGCGGATCGAAAATAATATCCTTTTTTGCAATGCCGTAGGCTTGCGCCCGTTGCAGTATTTTCTTCGCAATCGCAACCCTGCCCCCTGCATTTTGCGGAATGCCGTTTTCGTCCAAGGTCAGCGCGACCACCACGCCGCCGTATTTTTTCACGAGCGGAAATACCTGCGCCATGCTTTCTTCTTTCCCGTTGACGGAATTCACCATTGCCTTGCCGTTATAGAGGCGCAACGCGCGCTCCATCGCTTCGGGATCGGAAGTATCGATTTGCAACGGCAAATTCACCACCTCTTGCAAGCGACAAACCACGTTCGGCAACACCGTTTTTTCGTCGATTTCGGGAATACCCACGTTGACGTCGAGAACATGTGCGCCGCTTTCCTGCTGGGCAATCCCCTCCTGCAAGATATAATCCGCGTTCCCCTCGCGCAGGGCGGCTTTCAAAAGCTTCTTTCCCGTCGGATTAATCCTTTCTCCGATCAAAATCGGGCTTTTCCGCAATTCCACCGCATGCGTATACGACGAAACAAGCGTTTCCGTCTTTTCCGTGAGCGGCGGCAATTCCAAAGTTTTCGTTTTACGCGCCAAAGCGGCGATATGTTGCGGCGAAGTTCCGCAACAACCGCCGAAAATCCGCACGCCGAACTTTGCCGACAACAACAGCTCTTCGGCGAACGCTTCCGCACTCAACTCGTACATGGTAGTGCCATTTACCATTTTCGGCATACCTGCGTTCGGCTTAAACAATACGGGAACGGACGCCAAACGACAATATTCGGAAACGACGTTTTCCAGCGATTTCGGACCGAACGAGCAATTCACGCCGATTGCGTCCGCGCCCATGCCTTCGAGCAAGGCAACCATCGCGGCAGGCGACGCGCCCGTCATCAATTTTCCATCCTCCCCGTAAGCGTTGGAAACGAGCACGGGCAAATCGCAATTTTCCTTTGCCGCCAAAAGCGCGGCTTTTGTTTCGTAGCTGTCGCCCATCGTTTCGATAAAAATCAAATCCGCGCCGTAACGCGCGCCCAGTCGTACGACTTCGGCGAAAGTTTCCGTCGCCTTTTCAAAATCCAGATCCCCGTACGGCGCGAGCATACGTCCCGTCGGACCTATATCGAGCGCAATCCACATCGGCTGTTTTCCGCAACTTTCCGCACGCGCGCGTTTCGCGTTCTCTACGCCCGCGCGAATCAACGCCTCCAACTCTTTCGGCGAAAATTTCAACGCGTTCGCGCCGAACGTATTCGTGCACACCACGTTGCTGCCGGCGTCGAAATACGCCTTATGCACCGCCGTCACCTCGTCCGCGTGCGTAATGTTCCAGCGTTCGGGCAACTCCCCGACGGGCAGACCGACCGCCTGCAACATCGTCCCCGTCGCGCCGTCGAGATACACCCTGTTTTCTTTCCAATATTCCGTAATTTTCATAAATCCTTCCTATACGCGCAATCGTCCTTTCGGGCGCAGCTCGCGCACCCGTGTTCCGCGCCGCCCGTTTTTGCCGCACGCCCTATTCCCACGATCGCCGTCACCGACTTCGACGGCGACATCGACAGACTTTCGTTCAGCGTAAGCCCGATACGCTTTTGCGGTTGTAACAGCCGAAAAATCTCCGTCTGCGCCTCCAACGGAAAATCGCCGTATCCGGGACTGAAACGAGGCAACGCAATCAACCCGTCCGCCGCCTTTCGCGCACGCAACTTTTCGCAAAAAGTATCGCACAGGCTTTCCACGCGCTCCGCACCCAAAGCTTGCAACAGCAAAGCGCGCGCAGGCGATAAAGCGGCGTATTTCGAGATATACCGATCTATACCGACGCCCACCGTCGCCGCAAAAACAACGAAGCCGCAACAGCCATCCAACCGCCGCAACAGCGAAGCGGAACGCGCCGCCGCCTCCACGGGCAACTCCGTATAGCAAACTCTACCGACGAAGCCGCTCTCCGTTTCGCGCAAGCACGCCTCCAACATAGCCGCCGTTGCCGCAGGACAATCCCCTTTCACCCCTGCATACCGCAAAACCTCCGCGCGATCGCACGGGGGCAAAGCGAATTGTTCCGTATAAATAAGCGGCGTCACGAGCCTAAAATCGCCGACACGTTCGCTTGGATACGCCTTGCGACGTCGGGCTTATTCATGGTATAGACGTGCACGTTCGTCACGCCGTTCGCGTACAAGTCGATAATCTGGTCGGTGGCGTAAGCGATTCCTGCCTGCTTCATCGCTTCTGGATTATCGCCGAAATAGTCTACGAGGCTCTGAAACCGTCGCGGCATGAAAGAACCCGAAAGGCGCACGGCGCGCTCCGCCTGCTTCGCGTTCGTAATCGGCATAACACCTGCCACCACGGGCACGACGATCCCTGCCTCGCGAATTTTATAGAGGAAATTATACAAAAGGTTGTTATCGAAAAACATCTGCGTGGTCAAAAAATCGCAACCTGCCTCTACCTTTTCTTTCAAAAAACGTATATCCTCTTTCTGACTACCGCTCTCGGGGTGAACTTCGGGATAGCATGCGCCGCCCACGCAAAAATCGCCTGCCGCTTTCAATTCACGCACCAACTCCACCGCGTGCCGATACGCCCAATCGCGCCTGTCCTCGGTCGCCATGCTTTCGGGAATATCGCCGCGCAAAGCCATTACGTTGCAAATCCCTGCGGTTTTCATGTCGGCAATCCGCGCCTGCACCGTCCGTTTGGAAGAAGAAACGCAGGTAAGGTGCGCCAAAGTCGGCACGCCGTAGCGGCGTTCGATATCCGACGCTATGTCCAAGGTATAACGGCTCGTACCGCCGCCTGCGCCGTATGTAACGCTCATAAACGACGGACGCAAAGCCGCAATTTCCTCCGTCGCTTCCAACACCGAAGAAAAAGCCGCATCCGTTTTCGGCGGAAACACTTCAAAAGAAAGTTTCGGCGTTTTCTCGCATAAAATTTCCGATATTTTCATAATCGCTCCGTTTTCGTTTTTTCAGCTATCATTTTAGCACAATCGGCGAGAGAATACAATGATTTTTTATAAAAATCTTGTGATTTGTCAAGCGTTTTTTCAGTGATTTTTTTAATTTTTTTTAAAATTTTTATTTCGTTCACAAATCCGCTTGTTTTTCGTTCTGCCATTATAGTTTTTTCGGGCAAAAAAGTCAAACGGAAGAAACAAAATCGTAAAGATAACATTTTTAACGTCAAA
>CAYWML010000076.1:0-5223 GCA_964459515.1 uncultured Clostridia bacterium
TATTTCATATCTTTTATTATATCACTTTTTTCATTTTGACACAACTCTAATGACAGGGGGGGAAGGTGACAACGAAAATAAAAAAAGCGGCTTTCGCCGCATGAACGCCGCATGGCGGCGTTATAGCGCAAGCAAAGCTTGCTTAGTCGTGGACGGATAAGCCCATTTCGTAGGCAATGCGCAATAATTCGGGACGGTTTAATACGTCGCCTTTTTCGTATACGCCTTTGCCGTATAACGTGCCTTTCTCTTCGTAGCCGTCTATGCACTTCGCAAAGCCGTGAAAACACGCGAGCGTCGTTTCCAACGTATCTTCGTCCTCTTCCGCAGCCGTTGCTATGTAATACAACTCCTTGTTCGCTATCTCCGTCCAACGGGCTACCGTACGGTCGAGAACGGCTTTTAATTGGGCGCAAATCGAATAGAAATATACGGGGCTGGAAAGAACCAACACGTCGCAATCGATCATCTTCTGCAACAACTCGCCCATGTCGTCCCGAATAGCGCATTCGCCGCCGTGCGCGCTACAATAATAACAGCCTGTGCAATAGCCGATCTTCTTTTCCGCCACGCGAATTTTCTCCACGGCGTTGCCGCTCTCCCGCGCGCCGCGCGCAAACTCGTCGCACAGCACGTCTGAATTGCCGCCTTTTCGCGGACTGCCCGATAAAATAAGTACTTTTTTCATTATTTACCTCCGTTAGCAAATATCCCGTCCCCGCGAACGCGGAGGACGGGAATTTTTACGAAAACGTTATTATTTCGCGCAATTGTCTTTCAAGATTTGAAGATTATCCATAATCTCCTTAGGCATCTTGTCGCCGAAGTTCTCCGCATAATACGTCGAAATCTCCTCTGCTTCCGCAGCCCAACGCGCTTTATCTACCACCAACAATTTTTCCAAGGTTTCCGGCGTAACGTCGCAATTTTCGATGTTGATATCCTTTGCGTACGGCAAGTAACCGATTGCCGTTTCGCGTGCGTCTACCTTGTTTTCGCAACGATCGAGGATCCAATCGAGCACGCGCATATTGTCGCCGAAGCCGGGCCACATGAAGTTGCCGTTTTCGTCCTGACGGAACCAGTTGACGTTGAAGATCTTAGGCTGTTTACTTTCTTCCACTTTCGCGCCCATATCGATCCAATGCTGGAAGTAACGATCTACGGAATAGCCCATGAACGGCTTCATTGCCATCGGATCGTGACGAAGCACGCCGACCGCGCCCGTTGCCGCCGCCGTCGTTTCCGAGGACATGATCGTGCCGACGAAGGTGCCGTGGTTCCAATCTCTGGACTGGTAAACAAGCGGCGTCGTCGTTGCTCTTCTGCCGCCGAAGATGATCGCGGAAAGAGGCACGCCTTCTTTGGAATTGAATTTCGGGGAAATGCAAGGGCAATTTTCCGCGGGAGCGGTAAAACGGGAGTTGGGGTGCGCCGCATTCCGTCCGCAATCGGGCGTCCAAGGCTTACCCGTCCAATCGATAAGCTCCGCAGGCGCTTCCTTCGTCAATTTCTCCCACCAAACGGTGTTATCCTTCGGATTTAACGCAACGTTTGTGAAAATCGTACCTTTCATCGTGGAATGCAAAGCGTTGGGGTTAGATTTCTCGTTCGTGCCGGGGGCAACGCCGAAGAAACCGTTCTCGGGGTTGCAAGCCCACAGTCTGCCGTCTTCGCCTACGCGAATCCATGCGATGTCGTCGCCGACGCACTGCACTTCGTAGCCTGCGTCCAAATACTGCTTGGGCGGAATGAGCATGGCAAGGTTGGTCTTACCGCAAGCGGAAGGGAACGCCGCCGCCACGTACTTCATCTCGTCGTCCTGCGGACGCTTTACGCCGAGAATAAGCATGTGTTCCGCCATCCAACCTTCTTTTCTGCCGAGGTTGGTTGCGATACGCAAAGCGAAGCACTTTTTACCGAGCAAGACATTGCCGCCGTATGCGGAGTTCACGGAAATGATCGTATTGTCTTCGGGGAAGTGCATGATGTATCTCTTTTCGGGGTTTACGTCGCATTTCGCGTGGAAACCCTTGACGAAATCACCGTCCGCGCCGAGCTGGTCGAGGCACATTTTGCCGACTCTCGTCATGATCATCATGTTAAGAACGACGTAAATGGAATCGGTAATTTCAATACCGATCTTGGAGAAAGGCGAGCCGACAACACCCATGGAATAGGGAATAACGTACATCGTTCTGCCCTTATACGCGCCTTTCGCGATTTCGTTGACGAGCGCGTACGCGTCCTTAGGCGCTTTCCACTTTACGATGGAATGCGGCAATGCGTCCTCTTCGTTTTCGCAACAAATAAAGGTTCTATCTTCCACGCGCGCAACGTCGTTTTCCGCCGTTCTGTGATAGTAGCAATCGGGCAATTTTTCCTGATTCAGCTTGATCATTTCTCCCGTCGCGCAAGCTTCTGCGCGAAGCGCGTCTCTCTGTACGTCGCTACCGTCGATCCAAACCACTTTATCGGGCTGTGCGAACGCTTCGACGTCTGCCACGAATTGCAACACTTTCTTGTTGTTTGTCATAATAGATATATCTCCTTTGAACGATTATTTTTTACGATTTTTACGATGAATTTGCAACGCGCGTCCCGAAAACGAGCGATAGTATCGCATTCTTCATCACGTGTATTATAACACAAATTCCCTCGGTTGTAAACCGTTTTCTCCGATTTTTTTTCGCGAATTGTAAATTTCGTTCAACGTTCACCCGACTTTCTCTGTTTTTTCGCTCCGTAACGATACGCCAAATTCCGCGCAAGCGCGATTTCCGTCGTTTTTCGGTCGATAGCCGCCGTTTCCGCCGCCGTATACCGCACGTTGGCGAACAACGCCAACGGAACGGAAGCGTAGCCCGTCGCCACGATCAGCAAAACGGGCAACGCGCCGCCGTGCAAAGCAAGCGCAAGGGCAAGCAAAGCCGTGGAGAGCAACAACTCTTTCCACTGCATTCGGAGCGCGCACCAAACACCCACGCGTCGCGACGACTTCGGCGTGACGATAAATTTGGCTTTCTTGCCGAATATGCCGAGCGTCGCGGAAACGAGCGAAGTCGTCAACATCGAGCCGTACAACACTACGACGGAAACGGTATACGCGATCGTCCGCAACGGATGCAGGCGAAACGTCCAAGAAATAAAATCGTTCAGCATAGGCGAGAAGAAAAACACAACGGTAGGGATTGCCATCCACGGTGCGTACGCCGCTCCGAGATCGATATGGAGCAGGGGCGCGATTACGAGGTTGAGAAAGATAAAAAACGCAAACACCGCCGTCAGCGGCAAATTGTACGTGAATAAAACGATATCCGCCTTTTCAAACCAACGCATACGCGAAGTAAAAATACGCTTCGTGTACTTTTTTATGAATTCCAAATTGCCTTGCGTCCACTTGGAATGCCGCTTTTTGAACGCGGCATAGTCCACGGGGTACTCCTCTTTGCAAACGATATTCGGCGCGAAAGCCACGTAATAGCCGACGTTTCTCGCCTCTATACTCAAACATAAGTCCTCCGCCACGAGCGGCGGAAAGCCGCCTGCCGCCTCGTAACATTCTCGCCGCAACATCGCGCCGTGCCCGAGCATGGTCGAAAAACCGTAAAAATGCTTCATCGTTTGATAGGTGGGCCAATGCGAATTTACGCCCACGTGAAACAGCTTCATAAAAAAATTACGGTTGCGGTCGGAAACGTGGTTCGCTTGCACGATGCCGACGTTGTCGTACGCGTAGAAATATCGCAGACTGTCGTAAACGTAGTTTTCGGGCAAGATTTCGTCGGCGTCGAGAATGACGTAAAACGCGTATCCTGCCGCGCGGCATTCTTCGCCCATGAGATAATGATTGATGTTCCCTGCCTTAAATCCGTCGCGCGTTCCGCGCCGCACCACGCGCAAGCCGTGACGCTCCGCAAACGCGTCCACTCGTCTGCGATACGTCGCGTCCGTCGAATCGTCCAAAATCACCGTGTCTACGTACGGATAGCTCTGCCGCAAGCACTTTTCCAAGCTTTTCCCGTCGAAGTCGTTGCAGGTGCAATACGCCATCAGCACTTTATCGCGCACACGCGAAACGTCGGTATCCATTACGGGGAAAAAGCGACGTTGCAAGCGTTTGCGGACAGCGTAATACCAAACGACGTAAAGAAAATCCTTGACTCCGTTCAGCCAAAAATAGGAGATAAAAATCCCGTTCAATAAAAGCAACGCACGCGCGCAAAAGCGCACGCCCGACGAGATCGGCACGCCTGCGACGAAGGGCACGCGATAGACTTTCGGCAAAAAATACACCCAAAGCAAAACGATAAGCGCGCTCCACGCCGCCAGCATGGTATAATACAAAGCAGGACTTTTGTGCAAGCTATCCCGTTTTGCTCCGTCTCCGCGCGCAACGCCGTATTCCGAACGTCTCGCTCGCTCGCGCGAAACCGTTACGCCTTGCACAACGCGCGCGCCTCCGCCGTTTTTTGCAGAAAAAACTTCCATAGTCGCTTCCCCCTCACCCGTCTTAGTGTGCACCTACCGTTTCCGTTTCATACCCTGTTTCGCAAAAGGAAAAAGGATACACGACAAAGCGACAACACACATTGCTATGCCCCCAAAGTTAGGCAAACTTTGGAGGCATAGCAACAAACTCAACATTTATATTGCCGAAAGACGAGCTTCACAAAATCATCCCTCAATGTGCAAATTATAGGCAAATAGCCATATAAGACGACATACAAACCATTTCGTCGTCTACTTTTAATTCTTCGGATGAATAATATAGGCTCTGCCTATGCGTTTACTATATTTTTTCGAAAAAGCAATTAAGGATGTAGTCGTATACTTTTTTCCTGCTTTTACCTCTATCGAGTATATTTTAGGCTTCGTTTTACTGTTATTAGAAATAATAAAATCTATTTCCATATCGTTTCGATGCTTTTCCTCACTATAATGCGTATAGAAAAACAATTTATGCCCATTCGCGACTATACATTGCGCAATGGCATTCTCAAACAACATTGCAAATCGCATAAAATTTGCAACAACCTCAAACAGATATTATTTATTTCCTATACGCCACGGCTTTTAGCATATTCTAACGTTTCTTCGGAAGATATTCAAGCGTCCCGTTTACACGTATCGTAAAACACTCGCCTACGGGGCAATCTATTTCCTGCCCGTCGGAAAAGCGCAAATGCGTTCTTCCGAAATCGTTCTGCACGGAAACCGTCC
>CAYWML010000077.1:0-5084 GCA_964459515.1 uncultured Clostridia bacterium
GTGCATCCACCCGAACGAATTTACCGTTTGATAATTCGTAATCGTGAACAATTCCCCGGGAATCATCATGGTTGCCAACAAGAAAGCAAATAAAGCGTTTTTGCCCTTGAATTCAAGACGCGCAAAGGCAAATGCCGACAACACGGTAATGATCAAGGAAAGAAAAGTGGAAACCAAGCCTACGTATACGGTATTCAAAAACAGTTTGCCGAGATTGGCGGCTTGAAAAGCTTCGACGTAATTGTGCAATATGATTTTTCTGGGGAAAAGCGTAGGGGGATTTTCGATGTATTCCGACATGTCTTTCACGGAAGAAATCAACATCCAATAAAAAGGAAACAGCACGACGAGCGCCATGAATCCGAGGAAAGTATATAAAGCAACTTGTACGAGTATTTTTACGACGCGCTGCTTGTTGGAAACTTTTTGCATGTCGCGCTCGTGCATTACGCCCTGTACCAACGCCTCGGCGGTTTGGGCTTGCGCTTCTTCGGAGTTTTCAACGGTTTCTATTTCATCGAAAAGAATTTTATTCGGTTCAGCCATGAATTGCCTCCTTAGTAGTGTGTTTTCTTTTTGCTGACATGCAGATTAATCATGGTTACGACAAAGATAATCGCAAACAAAATCAACGCTGCCGCACTGGCTGTACCGTATTTTGTTTTTGCGATAGCGTCGTAAATATATCCGACCATGGTATTTAACGAACCGCTTTGTCCCGGTGCGCCCATTCCGTCGCCGAAGATACCCACAATGCTGGTGTATTCCTTAAAGCCGCCGATAAAGCCGGTGATGATTACATAGGCAAGCATGGGAGAGAGGAGAGGAACGGTAATCCTCGTAAACACTCTCCAACGAGGCGTGCTGTCGATTTTTGCCGCTTCGTAGTATTGCTTGTTTACACTTTGCAGTCCGCCGAGCAAAATTAAAATTTTGAAAGGCAACGCATTCCATACGATGTAAACGACCATTACGGTAATATTTGCCGCATATGAGGAATTCGCATTTACCCAGTTGATAGGTCCTATGCCGAATAATCCGAGAATATTGTTGACGATACCTACCGTTTCTATATATTGGTTAGGTTGTCCGAAATTGGTTCCGATCATTCCGAACATTGCCGAAAACACCATACCGATTGCAATCGAGTTCGTGACGTACGGGAGGAAAAATATCGTCTGTAAAAAACGTTGCAACGGTTTAATCGCATTCAGGCAAACGGCGATTAAAAGAGCCAAGATCGTGGAAATGGGAACGGTTAAAACGCAGAGTAACAACGTGTTTTTCAAGCATGTTAAGAATTTGGGCGCTTTGATAACGCGTTCGAAATTTCTAAAACCGACATTAAAAGTCGTTCCGCCGATTTCCATTAACGGGTCGTATCCTTCCAAAAACGCGATACGCACCGTATTGAAAATAGGCCAAACGGTGAAAATCAGCAATAACACGATGGCAGGGGCGAGGTATACCCAACCTTTCCATTTTTCAAATTTCAGCTTTTTGCAAAGGAAACGAATGAAAAACGCGTCGTGTATCCAAGCTACGCAGAAAGTTTGCCAAACCCATTTCACGCAGAAAGTTTTCCAAAAACACTGCACGAAAACACGGTTTAAAAAGTTACGCACAGCCATCGTCACACCTCGAAGCGAATTCTTTCTTCCGTCTCCGCGTCGAAGAGGAATACTTTATGCGGTTTAAGCGAGAACCGAACGGATTGCGCCGTAACGTCCACTTTGTTGTCCGCATTGATAATCGAACGAATGACGGGGTTTAAGGAAGCCGCGTGACGGGAAACGATGCTCACGTCGCGTCCCATGACTTCCACGTTGGAAAGTGCGCAAGGGAGCGCGCCGTTTTCGTCCAAAACGAAGCCCTCGGGACGGATAGCCACCGTCACTTTTCCGTCGGGTGCGCCGTTTACGCGCAAAACGGGCGTTTCGCTTTCATCGCCGATATACAGCATACCGTCTTTAACGAAGCCCGAAAGTACGTTGATAGGGGGCGTACCGAGGAATTTCGCAACGAACAAGTTGATAGGATCGTCGTAAATTTCCTGCGGTTTGCCGATTTGTTGCACGACGCCTAATTTCATAACGACGATTACGTCGGAAATGCTCATGGCTTCTTCTTGGTCGTGCGTGACGAAAATCGTCGTAATGCCCGTTTCTTTTTGAATTCTGCGGATTTCTTCGCGCGTTTGCAAACGAAGTCTTGCGTCAAGGTTGGAGAGAGGCTCGTCCAAAAGTAATACGCGCGGCATCTTAACGAGCGCGCGCGCAATTGCGACGCGTTGTTGCTGACCGCCCGAAAGTTCGCTCGGCTTTCTGTCCAAAAGATCTTCGATCTGTACGAGTTTTGCCGCCTCGTAGGTTCTTTCGAGCATTTGTTGCTTCGTCATTTTGTCTTTGCCGCGCAAGTTTTGCAAGGGGAACAAAATGTTTTGACGAACCGTCATGTGCGGATAGAGCGCGTAGTTTTGGAATACGAGTCCGATGCCTCTGTTTTCGGGCGAAAGGTCGGTAACGTCCTCATCGCCGAAGAAGATTTTTCCCTTGGTGGGGGCTTGCAGTCCGCTGATCATGTACAGCGTAGTGCTTTTGCCGCAGCCTGACGGTCCGAGCAGACCGACGAGCTTCCCGTCGGGAATGGTGAAGGTGAAATTGTTTACCGCTACGACTTCTTCACCCGACTTTTTGTTTCGGCTGGGGAAAATCTTGGTAAGGTTTTGTAATTCTACTTTCATATAACCTCCCTGAAAGTCTTTTGTTTTCTATATTCCTTTCAACGATCCGTCGTTGAATCTTTGAAAAAAACGGTGTTGTCGTTTGCCGTAGTTTCGTCGGCGTTTGTCGGCGCGGTTACAGCCGTATCGGGTTCGACGGGGGCTTCCTCGTCGGGCGCGTTCGTTTCTACGTCTAAGGGTGCGTACGAATTATTCGGATACTCCGCATAGCTTGCTTGCGCCGCTTCGCGCGCCTGTTGTTCCTCTTTATATCGAAGCAAGGCTTCTTGCGAGTCGAAAATGTCTTGGCTTGCCATATCCACAACGACGGTGTCGGAAAGCAAATCGTGTATGGCGGAGTTGGTGCGCGAAACGGCAAGCACGACGATTTGCAAGCCGAAAAGAAGCAAAATCGTCAGCATGCCTACGCTGCCCATCACGCCGAAATAAATCATGACGAAAAGCAATACGGGAACCATGGTTTCGATGGTGTATTGTCCGATAATGGCGCGTACGAAGAGTACGGGGTTGGAAATGCGTACGCAGTTCGTGCGCACGACTGCCAAGCCGAAGATCTTTTTGCCGAGCGTTTGCCCGTTTTTGAAAAGCAACGGTACGAGGAAATAGAGCAACAAATGCGTAAGCAGAAGCGACGTGCTGACGATGACGAGCGTCAAATAGAACATCTTCGCATACAGCGCACGTACTTCGACGTCTTTGCCGAAAGCGTCCGTCGCTTCTTGATAGTTGGCTTTTTCTTCCTCGGTAAGCTGGTCGTATTCTTCTTCGGAAATATCGAAATCTGTGCCGTATTCCGTTTCGTAGCGCGTATAATACGTCTGTAACCGTTCCGTATAGCTGTCGTAGCGAAGCACGGCGGAAACGCCCGAAGCAATCGCAACGGTGAGCATAACGGAAAGAATAAGGTCGAACAGATACGCGGAAATGCGTTTCCAAAAATTTGCTTTTTGCAAACAGACAGTCATGAAACTCCTTCGCGTCGGCTTGCTTTGCGCCAAGCCGCAAGCGGATATACGGAAACTTTTTTCACGCTTTCCGCATATAAAATCCACCTAAGCATAATCTTCTATACAACATGTTACCACGATTTTCGACAAAAAGCAAACCTTTTGCACGGGAAAGTGAAAAAAATTTTTTGCCATAGTTAAAATTATTCCGAATTGAAAAGCACGGTTTAATCGATAATTCGGGTACAAGACGCGGAAAAACCGAAAAAATCGAAAAATCGTCGAATACTTCTTGACAGAACGCCTTTTCGTGCGATATAATACTGTTTAAGGCAGTATCGTGCGAGCGTACGGCGCGCCGTTTTTCGTTCGATTGCAAGGAACGCGCTTGCTTTTCTTCGGCGAAAGCTTCCGCGTTTCCCGTTTGCCGACGATACGCCGTCCTTATTTAGAATTTATAGAACGACGAGAGGTGATTTTATGGAAATAAAAGATATTTTATCCAAATGCGATCATACGCTTTTGGGGCAAACGGCAACGTGGGAGCAAATTCGTAAAATTTGCGACGAAGGCATGCGCTACGGCACGGCTTCGGTGTGCATTCCGCCCTGCTATGTAAAGCAGGCGAAAGCGTACGTCGGGGACAAGCTTGCCGTCTGCACGGTGATCGGTTTTCCCAACGGCTACGCGACGACGGAGACGAAAGTTTTTGAAACGCGCGACGCAATCGAAAAAGGCGCGGACGAGATCGATATGGTTATCAATATCGGTCGTTTGAAGGCAGGAGAGGATAGGCAGGTATGCGATGAAATTCGCGCGATTAAATCGGCTTGCGGCGAAAAGATACTCAAAGTCATCGTCGAAACCTGTCTTTTGACAGAGGACGAAAAGCTTCGTTGTTGCAAGTTGGTCACGGAAGCCGGCGCGGATTATATCAAGACTTCGACGGGATTTTCCAAAGGCGGCGCAACCCTCGAAGACGTAAAACTCATGCGCGCGAACGTCGGAAAACAAGTGCTCGTCAAGGCGGCAGGCGGTATTTCGGGTATAGAGGACGCGCAGGCGTTTTTGGAAGCAGGCGCGTCGCGTTTGGGCACGAGCCGCGTCGTAAAAGCCGTTCAAGGCGTGGAAGGCAAAGGCTATTAAGTAGAGAATAAGATGTAAGGAGAGAAAAAATCATGGCAGTACCTACCCCTCATATTTCCGCCAAACTCGGCGATTTCGCAAAGACCGTGCTTATGCCCGGCGATCCTTTGCGCGCGGAATTTATCGCGAAAAACTATTTGGAAAACGCGGTGCTCGTCAACGAGGTGCGCGGCGTGCACGGCTATACGGGCTATTATAAAGGTAAGCGCGTTTTCGTTATGGCTTCCGGCGTGGGGCAACCCTCGATG
>CAYWML010000078.1:0-4912 GCA_964459515.1 uncultured Clostridia bacterium
TGCGCGACAGCGAAACGGAAAAAACGCGCGTAATTGCCAAAAAAATGCGTTTTTTTGAAAAAAATATTGTTTTTTGCGTGTGAAAGGCTTGATATTTCTTTGAAATTATATTAAAATGAGATGCGGAGAAAGCGTAAGGCAACGCCGCGCGAACCATACGGCGAGATAAACTTGTCGATGTTTTTGCTCGACGTTATCGTAAAAGACGAGATTTTCGTCCGAGGAAAAAACTTGGGCGTATCGTTTTTTGCGGTTTTCGACGTGATAAAAAAGAAAAATCTATTTGGAGGAAATTAACATTATGGCAAAAAAGTATTGCTATCTCTTCACTGAAGGCAACGCGAAAATGCGTGAGATCCTCGGCGGTAAGGGCGCGAACCTTGCGGAGATGACCAACATCGGTCTTCCCGTTCCGCAGGGCTTCACGATTTCTACGGAGGCTTGCACGCAGTATTACGAGGACGGCAGACGGATCAACGACGATATCCAAGCCGAAATCATGCAGTACGTCGAAAAGATGGAAACGATTTGCGGCAAGAAATTCGGCGACAAGGAAAATCCTTTGCTCGTTTCCGTACGTTCGGGCGCGCGCGCTTCCATGCCGGGCATGATGGATACCATTCTTAACCTCGGTTTGAACGAAGAAGTAGTCAACACGATCGCTGCAAAATCCGGCAATCCCCGTTGGGCTTGGGACTGCTACCGTCGTTTCATTCAGATGTTCTCGGATGTCGTTATGGAGGTCGGCAAGAAGTATTTTGAAAAGCTCATCGACGAGATGAAGGAAAAGAAGGGCGTTACGCAGGACGTAGAGCTGGACGCAAACGACCTGAAAGAGCTTGCGAACCAATTCAAGGCGGAATACAAGAAGCAGCTCGGCAAGGATTTCCCCGACGATCCGAAGGAACAGCTTTTCGAGGCTGTAAAAGCGGTGTTCCGTTCTTGGGACAACCCTCGCGCGAATATTTATCGTATGGATCACGATATTCCTTATAGCTGGGGCACGGCTGTCAACGTACAGATGATGGCGTTCGGCAACATGGGCGACACTTCCGG
Source organism: uncultured Clostridia bacterium (assembly GCA_964459515.1). Lineage (GTDB taxonomy): Bacteria > Bacillota > Clostridia > Christensenellales > Borkfalkiaceae > Scatosoma. The sequence continues at coordinate 1,057 of CAYWML010000078.1, forward strand.
TACGGGCGTTGCGTTCACGCGCGATCCCGCTACGGGCGAAAAGGGACTTATGGGCGAGTTCTTGACGAACGCGCAAGGCGAGGACGTCGTTGCAGGCGTTCGTACGCCGATGCCCATCGCGCAAATGAAAGAGGTTTTCCCCGAAGTCTACGAACAGTTCCTTAAAGTATGCAATATTCTTGAAAACCACTATCGCGATATGCAGGATATGGAGTTCACCATTCAGGACAGAAAGCTGTATATGTTGCAGACGCGTAACGGCAAGAGAACGGCTGCCGCAGCCATCAAGATCGCTTGCGATTTGATCGACGAGGGCATGATCACCGAACAAGAAGCACTTATGCAAATCGACGCGAAGAGTTTGGACATGCTTTTGCATCCGCAGTTCGACGCGAAGGCTTTGAAGAATGCGGATAAGAACAACGTCGTCGGCAAAGGTCTTGCGGCTTCCCCCGGCGCGGCGGCAGGTAAAATCGTATTTACGGCTGAGGACGCGGTAATCGAGGGCAAGAAAGGCGAAAACGTAATTCTCGTTCGTTTGGAAACTTCTCCCGAAGATATCGAAGGCATGAAGTACGCGCAAGGTATTCTTACCGTCCGCGGCGGCATGACTTCGCACGCAGCCGTTGTTGCTCGCGGTATGGGTAAGTGCTGCGTTTCCGGTTGCGGTGACATTAAGATGCACGAAGAAGAGAAATATTTCGAGCTCGCAGGGAAGATTTTCCGCGAAGGCGACGCGCTTTCCTTGGACGGCTCTACGGGCAATATCTACGACACGATGATCAAAACCGTTCCTGCCGATCCCAACTCCGGCTATTTCGGACGTATTATGGAACTTGCGGATAAATATAAAGCTCTCGGCATTCGTACGAACGCGGACAGCCCCGACGACGCGAAGCAAGCCGTTGCTTTCGGCGCGCAGGGTATCGGTCTTTGCCGTACGGAGCACATGTTCTTCGATCCTTCGAGAATTGGTGCGTTCCGTGAAATGATCTGCTCCGACACCGTAGAAGAAAGAGAAGCCGCGCTCGCGAAAATCGAGCCTATGCAACAGGCGGACTTCGAAGGCTTGTTCGAGGCACTCGGCGGCTATCCCGTGACCATTCGTTTCCTCGATCCTCCCCTTCACGAATTCGTGCCTACGACGGAAGAGGACATTGCCGCGCTCGCGAAAGCGCAGAATAAGACGATCGGGCAGATTAAAGAAATCATTGCAGGCTTGCACGAGTTCAACCCCATGATGGGACATCGCGGTTGCCGTTTGTCCGTAACCTATCCCGAAATCGCGGTTATGCAGACGAAAGCGGTTATTAAGGCTGCCATCAGCGTGTTGAAGAAACACCCCGATTGGAAGCTTGTTCCCGAAATCATGATCCCCTTGACGGGTGAAGCGCAAGAGCTTAAATTCGTTAAGGACGTAGTCGTTAAGACGGCGGACGCGGTTATTGCGGAGAGCGGCGTTGCGCTCACCTACGAAGTCGGTACGATGATCGAAATTCCGAGAGCGTGCTTGACGGCGGAAGAGATTGCAAAAGAAGCGGAATTCTTCTGCTTCGGTACGAACGACCTCACGCAGATGACGTTCGGATTCTCCCGTGACGACGCAGGCAAGTTCTTGCCGGCATACTATGCGAATAAGATTTACGAATCCGATCCGTTCGCAAGATTGGATACGACGGGCGTCGGTAAGCTCATGAAGCTTGCCGTGGACGGCGGTAAAGCGGTTCGTCCCAACATGCACCTCGGCATCTGCGGCGAACACGGCGGCGATCCTTCCTCCATCGAGTTCTGCCACGAAATCGGGCTTTCGTACGTTTCTTGCTCGCCGTACCGCGTGCCCATCGCACGCCTCGCTGCGGCACAAGCGAACATCCGTAACCCGAGAAACTAAGCCGATAGATAAGGCGATAATAATACGAAAAGAGCGGTTTTTGCCGCTCTTTTTGCATTGAAAAAGGGTAGTTGCGGTATTGCAACTTCTTTTTGTAAATAAAAAAAGCCGTTCCCTTATGCACGGGGGAACGGCTTTCAGTAGTCCTTTCTTCCTAATAAAAAGTCAATGCTGACCGAAAAAAGGTCGGCTATTTTTATGAGCATATCAAAATCACATTCGCGCTGTCCGTTTTCCCAATAGGATATTAAGCGAACGGAGACGTTCAATTGTTGAGCAAGTTGCGCACGCGTGCAGTTGTTTTCTATCCTTAAAGAATATAATTGTTCCGAAAAATTATTTTTCATATTATTATTTTAGAACAAATTGTTCCAAAATGCTTGACTTGGAACAAAATGTTCTGTATAATATAGCTATAAAATTTATTTTGGGGAGGTTTTATGAAGAATAACACTATTAAATTTTTGATATACGACATATTAGGCTTAATAAATGCAGGCGTTCAAGAATCGTGTACCGAAATTGAAAAACGTTTGGATTCGGGCGAAATCGTAGAGTATCTATTGCAGAAGTATGAAATGCGGCACGTTCGATTGATGAATTGTCAAGAAGCAACGGACTTGCTAAAAGAAAATAGAGGTGCGTTTACGAATGAGGTATATAAAGAAGAGAACGGCTTGTTGTTTTTGATTGAAGCACTTTTAGAATACTAAAAAGGAGAAGAATAAAAAATGAAAAAATTTATCAAAAAAATCTTATCTATGCTTTTAACTTGTTGCTGTATTTTTTCTGTTGCGGCGTGTGATGGCAATGGGAATAATGAAAGTAAACAAAATAGTGAAAGCCAACAAAATAGTGAAAATGCTCAAGAGAGCGCTTATTCGTCCGTTATGTGTTCGCATGTATACACAAGCACGATAACAATGGAACCGACTTGTGGAAAAGCAGGTATTAAAACGTATACTTGCAGATTTTGTAATGATTCTTATACCGAAGAAATTGCAAAATTGACTACGCATTCATATACAAAAAAACACAAGGGGGATTACTCGACTTTTACCGGTACGACAATTTATACTTGCAGTGTCTGTGGGGACTCTTATACCGAAACTTTTCAATTGCCCGTAATTAAGATAACGGAGCCGACGTGTTGTCTCTGGGGGGAGAATTATTATAAGGAATATTTTCAAACATGTATATTGACATTGTCTAAATTTGCTGTTGATATTAGATTCAAAGTTTTGTCTTGTACGGTAGAAATGGATGCAACAAGTGAGCTAAGATTTCAAGACAAAACCTTTGATTTTTATATATCAGTCTATAATGATGATCATGTTAAGCTTGCCACAAGCCATGCTTATACAGCTACATTGAGCACGGGGCAGCGTGCAATTAAGGTGTATGATGTTTATTTGGATATCCCAATGGAAGCAGGCAAAACTTATACGGTTGGTCTTTATAGATTTAATAGCTAATCGATCTGAAAATTTTGAGAAAACGCACAACGTGAAATTCACCTATTGTCAAAATCCGAAATGCGGATTTGATAAGTAATGCCAACAACGATTTCGCTTGAATAATAGCGCACCCAACGCAAAAAAAGGATAGGCAAACGCCTATCCTTTTTGCGTAATTGTAGCAATAGTATTGTAAGGGTATGCTTCCGTTTCCGCCTGACGGCGGAGATTGCCGCGGCACGTTCGTGCCTCGCAATGACGAGGCGTTTTCGCTTAGCATGTCATTAGAGTTGTCACGAAATGAAATCGCACAATGCGGATTACACCTTCATTCTCCCTTTCCGCCGCAGGAGGAAAGGGAGAATGAAGAGATTACCGCGTCGCTTCGCTCCTCGTAATGACGGATGAGAAGTATTTCGTGACAACTCTAATGACGGGAGTTTTCGCTTAGCATGTCATTAGAGTTGTGTCAAAATGAAAAAAGTGATATAATAAAAGATATGAAATA
>CAYWML010000079.1:0-4905 GCA_964459515.1 uncultured Clostridia bacterium
TTTTTTTAAATTTCTCGTTTGTTTTGCTTGACTTTATTTTGCAGGTCTTATTTATATATTATAGAACCCTTTTCGTTTTACGCTCTCTTGGAAATGACTTCGGCTTCGAACTTCTCCACTTCGTCCCACCAATCTTCGGACAAGCCCTGACGGGAAAGGTATTCGTTCCACACGTCCGTAAAGGGAAGATATTTCACGCGTTCGTGCATGTAGAACACTTTCGTGAAATTGCCCTCGTCCTGCAACTTCTTCATTTCCGCGTACGGCTGCAAAATCGCGCTAAGCAAAGCCTTTTGCATGGAGCGCACGCCCGTCACCCACGCGCAAAGACGGTTGATGGAAGCGTCGAAATAATCCAATGCGACGATTACCTTTTCGTCGGCGTCGTTGCGAATAATCTCTTTCGACAATTCTTTCAATTCGTCGTCCACGACGATTACGTGATCGGAATCCCAACGCACGGGACGAGATACGTGCAACATTACTTTATCGTAGAAAGCAAGCATTGCGGGGATCTTATCGGAAACGACTTCCGTCGGGTGATAATGCCCCGTATCGAGCAAGCAGCAAATGCCGCGCGTAGCCGCGTAATTCTGATAAAATTCGTTGCTACCCACCGTATAGCTTTCCACGCCGATGCCGAAAACTTTGCTCTCCACGGCAGGAATAACCCATTCTCTGTCGTACCCTTCGAGAATTTCGTCCAAGGACTGTTTCAAACGCAGACGGGGCGTAAGACGATCGGCGGGAATATCTTTCGTGCCGTCGGGAACCCACAAATTCACGCAACACGGGCTACCCATGGCTTTACCGATCTGCGCCGCAATCTTCATGCAAGCCTTGCCGTGCGCCACCCAGAATTTGCGCACGTTTTCGTCGGGCGAGGACAGCGAAAGCCCGTCCTTCATCATGGGATGCGAGAACCACGTGGGGTTGAAATCCACCCCTTCCAAACCGTTCTCTTTCGCCCACTTCACCCATGGTTCGAAATGCTTGTACTCGTATGCGTCGCGGTCCACTTTGCCTTTATCCGCGCCGAGGATCGCATAGCACGCGTGCACGTTGACGCGCTTTTTCCCGGGCATCAACTTAAACGCGCGCGTGAGATCGGCGAACAATTCTTCGGGATTTCTCGCTCTGCCGGGATAATTGCCCGTCGTTTGAATGCCGCCCGAAAGGGAATCGCTGCCGTCGAAGCCGATGACGTCGTCCCCCTGCCAACAATGCACGCTGACGGAAAGCTTGCTAAGGCGTTCCATCGCCGCTTCGGTGTCTACGCCGAATTGCGCGTAGATTTTTTTTGCTTCTTCGTATCTGGACATAAACCTGTCTCCTTCCTTAATATAATTTTCTGTTTTTTAACGAAGCGTTTCAAACGCTTTCAACCATTCGTTTGCGATCAATCTCGCCCCTGCCGCGTCGGGGTGCACGCCGTCGAATAAATATTTCGCGCCGTCCCCGTTCTTCGCCGCTTCGTCGAACGCCGCCTGCAACGGTACGAACGTCGCGCCGTATTCCGCCGCGAGTTTCTTCGCCGTAGCCGCGTAATCTTTCACCGCGACAAGCCGATCGTAATCGTCTTTCCGTTCCGCGTTGTCGAGAAGGAACGGCTCGCATATCATTATTTTCAAATTCGGGAAACGCTCTTTCGTATCTTCGAGGAGCATACGATACATTTTCTCCCAACGCCGTATATCCACGCCGTTTTTATACGAAACTTCGTGCCAAACGTCGTTGATACCGATAAGAATGCTCAAAACGTCCGGTTCTTCGTTCCAAACGTCCGCCTTAACGCGCGCATATAAATCCACGATACGGTTGCCGCTTATGCCGCGGTCGAGAATGACGTAACGCTTCGGCTCTTTATACAATAAATCGCCTGCGATAAAATTCACGTAGCCCACGCCGTACCCGAACGCGCGCCCGTCGTATTCTTTGCTTCTGCCCATATCGGTGATAGAATCGCCGTAAAAAATTATCTTCATATCTTGCTCCTTAAAATTCTTTGCCGAATATTCTATACGCGGATATTATTTTTTGGTAAGTCCCTTAAAAAACGTTGATATGAACACAACAAAGAACGCCAATATATACTTCATCTTTCCCTCTCCCCGAATTTTTGACGAAATCCTCTGTTTACAATTCTTTGATATCGAAAGAAGCTTTAATGATTTTTCTTCCTTCCGCAACGTCCGCAACGTCGCCGCAACCGACCATCTGCATCATCAAATTGCCGATTGCCGTGCCCTCCGCAGGGCCTGCGATAATCTTCTTGCCCGTATACTTTTCCGTCAACTCGTTCAAGAACATATTGTTGCTGCCGCCGCCGATGATGTTCAGCGTTTCGTACTTCTTGCCCGTCACCTTTTCCAACGCTTTCAACGCGCGATCGTAATACTTCGCAAGATTGTTGTAGATTACGTACGCCGTTTCGCCTACGGACAGCGTTCTGCCTGCCGCCGCGTGAATTTCCGCCGTCATGTTTTCGGGGGCGAGGAAGCGTTGATCGTTGACGTCGATCTCCTCCTCCGTACGATTGGCTTTCGCCATTTCCACCAGTTCGACGAAGCTGTATTTATCACCCAGCTCGTGCCGAACCTGCTGTATCATCCAAAGCCCCATGATATTGATCTGCAAACGGAACGTTCCGCAAACGCTGCCTTCGTTGGAATACCCTGCCGTACGCGCCGCTTCGTCCGTATGCGCATAACCTTGTTCTACGCCGAGCAAGGACCAAGTGCCGCTCGATATATACGGCGTTTGCGCTTCGAGAGGCGCGGCAAGCACCGCGCTCGCGGTGTCGTGCGTGGCAGGCAATACCACTTTCGCTTTGTATCCGACGATCGCCGCGACTTCGTCCGTGAACTCTCCCACGAGCGTCCCCGGCTGTGCCAATTCGCCGAATAATTCCTTTTTATAGCCGAGCCGTTCCAAAATATCTTCGTCCCACGTATGCGTTACGGCGTTGACCATGCCCGTCGTCGTCGCGTTCGTGTATTCCTGTTTCTTCACGCCCGTCAGACGGAAATGGAAATAATCGGGCAACATAAGGAAGCTCTTCGCCTTTGCCATACGCCCCGAACGCACGTCGTCCAACAGCTGATACACCGTGTTGAAAGAAGCGAACTGAATACCCGTCTTTTCGTACAGCTCCGCAAACGGGATAATTTCGTGCACGGCAGGGATCGTCGCTTCCGTCCGCGAATCCCGATAGCAATACGTTCCGCCGATCGCCTCGTCGTTTTCGTCGAGCAACGCGTAATCCACGCCCCATGTATCGATTGCCACCGAATACGGAACTTTCCCCAATTCTTTCGCTTTTTTCAAGCCGTTGAGGATTTCCGCAAACAGCCGCTCGTGCGTCCACATCAAATGCGACTTTCCGTCGTACGCCGTCAACGTTTCCGGTCCGTTTTGGAAACGATAAATTTCCTCCGTCACCATTTTTCCGTTTTCGAGGTGCGCCACGATATGTCTGCCCGAGGACGCGCCGATATCGATTGCAAGATAATATCTCATACTTCCTTTCCACTCCGTACGTTCTTTTTTGCGCAAACGCGCACGCTTTTCCGCATATGTGCGGACTGCGCCCTTTTTATTGCGCGAATACATTATATCACATAAAATTCTTCTTGTCTATATATGTTCGTAAGTTTGACAAAAAAAATTTTTTATGCTATAATATGCGCACAAACGCGCAAAAACGCGCAAGAAATAAATCCGCGGAGCGAAAAAATGGCATTGACGGAACGACAAAACGATATTTTGAAACGCTTAAAAGAGAACAAAAAAGCCGGCGTGACCGAGCTGGCAAAAAGCTTATACGTCAGCGAAGCGACGATTCGCCGCGATTTGGCGGAAATGAAAAGCATGGGGCTTATCGAGCGCAGTCACGGCGGCGCGCTACTACCCGAAAACGCAGAAGAAATTTCCATATTCTTCCGCATGGAGAAAAACGCGGGAGAAAAGGAACGCGCGGCAACCAAGGCGATTTTGCACCTCCCCCCCTTCAAATCGGTATTTATCGACAGTTCTTCCACCGCGCTCGCCTTGGCGGAACGCATCGATTTAAGCTATAAAACCGTCGTGACGAACAATTTACAAACGGCGATACAGCTATCCAAAAAACCGAACATCAATTTGATTTTGTTGGGCGGCAACGTGCATTTCAACACCAACTCCGCCACGGGCAGTTGGACGGCGCGGCAATTGGAGGACTTTTCTTTCGATTTAATGATTTCCTCCTGCGCGGCGGTGTCGAACAACGACGTTTTGGAACGCTCGCTCGAACAAAAGGAGATCAAACGCACGGCTTTCCGCCGCTGTAAAAAACGGGTGCTCGTCATCGACCACACGAAGTTTTTCGCCAACGGCACGTATCGGCTTTCCGCCTTGTCGGATTACGACCTCATCGTCACCGACGAAGCGCCCGCCGTACCCGTCGAAGTAGGCGAAGCGAAGCTGATTTATTGATTTTTCCGTTTTTTTCGGGAAGAACGCTTGCATAATTTCTTTTTTCGTATTATAATACAAGTATCATGGTACAAGATTTACACGCACACACTTATTATTCTTTTTGCTCGGACGACAAGCCCGAACGCGTCATCGAAGCCGCCCTTCTCGGCGGCGTAACCCAACTGGGCATTTGCGACCATAACTACGGGATCGGTTGCGCGCGCAAAGAATTTTGCTGGGATTGCGGCACGCGCCCGAACGCCGACTACGGCAGAACCTTGGAACGGTATTACGACCATATTTCCGCCTTGCGCGATAAGTATAAAAATAAAATCGATATCCTCTGCGGCGTGGAGATCAGCACCCTACCGGGGAAAGACAGCTATACCCTGCCGAACGGCGCGGACGTGTCGTTTTTCGATTTCGCGCTTATAGAACAGCTCGACGATC
>CAYWML010000080.1:0-4874 GCA_964459515.1 uncultured Clostridia bacterium
CTATAACAACAGTGCCTTTTCCCGTAATCGTTACAATTCCCTTGTCGTTTACGGTTGCAACACTTTCGTCGGAGGAACGATACCACACGGGAACTTCCACGTCGGGCGTAATTGTCGTAGTTATCGTAAACTTTTCGCCAACCTGCATATTAGCGTGCGCGGAAGACTTAACTTGATAAGAATATGTGCTATTATCGTCCGTCGCTTCCGTTAAGCCGTTTGCGTAATCTACGGAACGATTGACATAGCTTTTCAACGTTGCAAGCTGACTTGCAGTCAGCGTTTCCATGCCGAATTTATGCGCGTTCAGTGCCGCACTCGACACATACGCAAGCGATCTCGCGTTGTTCCTGTAATTCACGCCGCTTTCATAGCCGTTATAACGATACGTCGTCGTATTACCCGTTTTTGTCGCAAGCACCAGCATACACACGAATTTCCGATTGGTGTTTTTATATAGCACGTTCTGTAATCGAAAACCTACCTCACATTTGTCCCCGTCCATAGTGAAAGAAGTAGTGTCATATTCGGAATATATTACAGTTTTATTCGCTTTCTCAAACGCCGTCACCCAATCAATATATGTATGATTTCCCGTATTCACTTCGTCGAAATACTCCACGGGAGCGACCAAAGCCGCCAACGTTTTATTCGCATTGTTGTCTATTTCCGACTTGACGTCTGCGGTTATAATAAAGGAAAATCGAATTGTAGGACTGTCTACGTCACTCACAAGTACTTGCGCGCCCGTATTCATTGTTATTCCGTTTTGCACAAGCGAAGATTTATTGCTCGGATCCGTTAAGGCTGTTACCGTTTCGGTAGGCGTCGTATTGCCGCTGTCGGAACTGTCGGAAGAGTTTGAACTGTTGCTGGATGAATTATCAAAAGAATTTGTATTGCTACTCGAAAAATCCTGCATAGAGGAACTCGTTTCGTGACTTTGCTCCATAGAAGATGATTGCTCAGAGCTAAACGCTCCCGATACGTATTTCGTAACTGTAAACACTATTCCGCAAACGCCCACAGCTAACAATAAACTTAAAAAAAGTTGCAAAATATTTCTCATGATACACCTCTTGAAAACGGCTCGGCCATAAAAAGAGCAGAGCCGTTTTCTATTACTTTAACATATTAAAGAAAAGTTAATTTGAAGAAGGGATTAAGAGGAAAATACCATCGACCTTATCATAACCAACTTCTCGGGATACTTCAGCTTGTGATACCGAGATTATTTCACAATCACTGTCTACAACACAAGTAATATAACCTACTATCTCGTCGCCATTCCACTCTGGAACACTAAATTCGAAACCCAAAGGAATATAAAAATCAATATATCCGTCCCCGATAAAACATGGAATATCGGTCAATTTAATCTCATAAATTTGATTAAAATACAAATGATCAAAAGCACAAAGCTCTCCATCTTCTATACCGATCATAAGTCCTATGGAAGACCCAAACGAAAAAGTTTCGTCGAATGTTACCTGCATAAGAGCAGACATATTCATGTCATCAAAATCATACACGCGAAAATATTGATTCGCAACAGATGTACCCTCGGTTATTTTCTGTTCCGTATAACCGCTAGTATCAACAACAAAAGATGAACAAACATCGCAATATAAATCGCCGTCGGAATCTACATGCGCCAATTTCGGAATTTCTTCTTGTTTAACTAAAACCTTGCCGCAAGCACTACATTTTTGCCCGTCGGTTAAACCCGTTTCGGAGCACGTTGCCGCTTTACCTGTAATCGCCACGACGTCATGGTCGCCCGTTGCAGGTAACACTGCTAACTTCGTATCACCGCAAACGGAACAAGTGTAACGTATGCTGCCCGTAGTCGCGCAAGTTGCCGTTGTAATGGTTTTGCCTTCGTCCCACGTATGCCCGAGGGGCGCAATAGTTTCTTGTCCCGTAAACACAACGCCGCAAGAAGAACATTTGATTCCATCCGTTATACCTGCTTTACTGCAAGTAGCCGCATATCCCTTAACTTCCACAAGGCTATGCCCTGTTGCAGGTATCGTTTCTTGCGTCACTAAGACCTCGCCGCAATTAACGCAATGCGAACCCTGCGTTTTTCCTGCCGTCGTACAGGTTGCCGCAACCGCCGCGTCGGTTACGACGTTATGCCCTTTAACGGGCACGACTTCTTGTCCGACAAGGGCTTTATCGCATACGGCACATTTTACACCGTCTGTTAAACCTGTTTTCGTGCATGTCGCTTCCACAGCTTCGACTGCGATTGCAACATGCTCAACCATAGAGATTTCGTCCGTTTCGACTTTGCCACATTTAGAACAAGTTTTCGTCTTTTCGCCGACGGCGATACACGTCGCTTCTTTCGTGATTTCGCCATCGTTCCATTCGTGCTCGCAACGCGCTTGTTCGATTTTATCTTTTACTTTATCGACTACGTTACAGCCGCTTGCAAGCATTCCGAATGCCGCCGTTGCGCATACCGCCAATACGGTAAGTAATAATTTTGCTTTTCTTTTCATTTTTTTCACCTCGTTTATTTCGTTTCTCGATATTTTTTTGCTTTATTTTGAATTTTGCTGATTTTCTTTCTGTCGCCGTAACCTTTGGAATAACCTCTCGAACTCCAAAATTTACTGCCTTGTTTGCCCATTCTTTCACTGTCGTCAAATCCGTTTACATATCCGCGCCGATAGGCGCGCTTAATACGCTCGGAAAAGGACGTTTTGCTTTCTTTCGTTTCATTGTTTGCCATATGTATACCTCTGCTAATTTTTATTCCTACTCGGTTTTCCCCGAGGATAGGTCATATTTCTGCGGTTTTCTCCGCGGTTTTTCTCTGTATTTTTCCGCTTCCGATATAGGAAGCTGTTGGATATCGAAAATATCCGTCGTTGCCGTTTCGCAAATTGCCCCGAATAAAGCACAAAAATCTGTTTTCGGCTTTTCGTTTTTTATTCTGCGCAATAGGTTGTTTTTGAAGACTTGTCCTAAGCCGCTCGGATGTCCGTAATCGTCTACGCCATCGTTATAAACGATGATTTCATCGTTTTTCAGTTCTACATACGTCGTAATTCGACGATAGAGTTGCGCCAATTCGTCATAGGGGATACGATTGCCGCTTTTATCGGGACGTTTGTACCAATGAATAAGCGGCACGGACGAGGTTATAACAATAACAAATCCTGCGAATACGACGTTGGAGAAACGTCGTTTTATCGAACTCGAAGTATCGTTATCCAAGGCTTTCAGAAGATCTTCGAACGAGAAAGCCGTATCGCGCAAATCGTCCAATATCATGCCTTTTTGCCCCATGTAATCCTGCCACGGATCGTTGCTCGAAGAGGATACGCAATAATCGTAATTCATCTGTTCCATAAGCTTTTTGGCATAATACGTTTTGCCCGTTCCGCCTTTTCCCGTTACGAAGACGACTTCGATACGTCTGTTCGCTTTCAACGTCAGCCATTGACAGTGACATTTCCACAAGCGTTCCAGCTTCGTAAACGCGACTGCGCGTTCCGATGAGGGAAGCGTATTCACGTAATCCAACTGTTCGGCATAACTGAAATTGTCAAAATCGCCTAATATTTTGGAATTTGTTATCTCCGTTTCAAAATCAAAATTCGCCGTAATTTCCGATACGGGATATTGATATTTGTGCTTTTGCGTATCGTTGGAATGCGTAAGATATTGCAACGCGTCGGTTTTTCGTCCTTTTATCCTTTCTACTTGCGACTCCTGCAATCCGAACCACTCGCCCACTTGTTTCGTATCTACGCCGGAATTCCCGAAATTCAGATAAATCGTCCAATGGGGGCTTTGCCCCAAATCCTTATCGTGCAATATGTACGCGTATTGCTTTATGGTTTTGTGTGATTTTATGATATCGCCGACTTCGCCTTTGAAATATTCAACATTGGAAGTGACTAAGCATTGTTTCAAATACATTTTTTTACCCCTTTGACTTGAAACAAGTATATATTCAATTTACTTGTAGTTTTTTTTGCCTAATTGTTTGCCTATTTTTGCACCTTTTGCCTTTTCTTTGCACCTTTTGCCCACGCCGCTTGGACAAGCCCCAGCGGCGTGGGCGTAGATGTCGTTTTTCCTTGGTGTTATAAGGCTTTCCGCTTGTTTGCAATGCTTATTTTTTATTGCCTTGTTTGCACCTTTTGCACCTTTTGCCCGATTTTTTAATTTTGCACGAATTTTAGTCAGTTGGTGACAGAGTGCGATTGTTCCGTTGGCTTCGGCGGAAGTTCGCTTGCAAAAGCACTCATTACGTCTTTTCTGCCTGAATAGTTCGGATCTCGTCCGTCAAATTTTTCCTGCGGAAAGAATTTCACTTCGATGGGAATGAGAGCGTCTCCGCAACGCACGAAAAAATTGACGTACCGTTTATCTTTTCCGTCCTTGTCCTCATACGTGCCTTTTTGCTTAAAAAGTTCTACCTGCATAATTTTTCTCCTTTGGCTACTCGCCACAAAATTTTATATTACAATGCCTATACGGCTAATTGTACAAAGGGGGCGCGGATTACCCTCCGCGCAAGGGTAAGAAGGAGGAATTTTTCTATGCTACCGTTTTACGGAAAGCGCAAAAACCTACAAAAAAGCACCTCAACGCAACCGCCTTTACATAGAAAAATGCGAGAAGATTTCAGCCTAATATCGCTAAAATTCTTTTCGCATAAAATTATACAATATAAATTCCGTATAAATTCGCGAAAAATCGCATAAAATCAGTTGCCTATTTCAAAAAAATATGCTATACTATATAAGCTTGATTGTCGGAGAGGCAATCGTAATATAATATTTGGCCTTATCGTCTAGCGGTTAGGACGGCGCCCTCTCACGGCGCAAACTCGGGTTCGAGTCCCGATA
>CAYWML010000081.1:0-4732 GCA_964459515.1 uncultured Clostridia bacterium
TGCCGGAAATGACCGTGCCGTTTTGCAGCATATCTTCCAAATTGACCAGATCGCAATTGTGCATGTGTTGCGCGAAATAATCGGCGTCGTGGAAATGGATTAACCCCTCGTCGTGCGCTGCTACGATGTCGTCCGGCAATAAAATACGGCGCGTTAAATCCTTGGAAACTTCCCCTGCCATATAATCGCGTTGCACGCTGTTTACCGTAGGATTTTTATTGGAATTTTCCTGCTTGACCTCTTCGTTGTTGCACTCTATCAAAGTAAGTATTTGCGCGTCCGTCGTGTTCACTTTACGCACCAAAGCGCGATTATAACGATACGTGATATACTTCCGCGCAAGCGCGAAACACATGGACGCCATCAAGCGGTTTTCCACCATATCCTGAATTTCTTCGACGTGCGGCGCTCTGCCGAGGGCCGCGCATTCTTCCGTCACCACGTCCACGATGGCGTTCAAAGCGCATTCGGAAATCCTGTCCCGTTCGTCCACCTCGCGATTTGCTTTGCGAAGCGCGGCGGCAATTTTCTCCTTATCGAACACTACTTCTTGTCCGCTTCTTTTGATAATCTTCATTTCTTTCATAGCCGAATCACCCCGTTATTCTTCTTTCGCCGTTCTATATCCGAAAAAACAACATCTTGTGCTTGCTTTTTATGAAAAACACAAGATATTGTGTTTGTAGCGTCTAACGTACCTTAATATTATACCACATTCGTCCGTAATGTCAAGCGTGCGGTCGCAAAAAAAATCATAGAAAAAACTTATACTTGAATTTTTGCGACATCGCGCGAAGCCGTTAAAAATCGGCGAGAAAAAACTTCGCCGATTTTTTTGCTATTGAAAAATAAAATACTTATGGGAAAGTAAGCCGCGATTTTCTTTTTTCGTCGCAAGCACACGCGTTATTCTTGCTTCAATTTATCCATAAACTCGTCGTAAGAAGCCGATTGTTTCATCAACGAAAATAAGCGTTGCGCGCCATATTTCGGTATATATTCGTTGCGAATATACAAATCGAGAAGGACGTCGTCCCCTTCCAAACTCAGACCGTTGCGTTTTTGCGTATTTGCAAAATCGATCGCAGGATATATCCGTTGCCGCGCAAGCTCTTCGCTGAGGGCGACCTCCAAATTGGAGACGGCAGATAACTCCGCGTGCAATAAATCGTCCATGGGATTGCCCGTATTTTTCGAAACCGTGCCGAGAATACTGAGCGAACCGCCCCCCTCCAAGCACCGTGCCGAACCGAAAAATTTCTTTACGTATTGCAATGTCTTGCTTTCTAAGCCGCCTGCAAGCACCTTGCCGCCTGCCGACTCCGGCAATTCGTTGTACGCGTGCGCCAAAGCCGTCAGGGAATCGACCAACAGCAAGACGTCGTGTCCGCACTCCGCATAGCGTTTCGCGCGTTTTAAGAGAAACTCCGCCGTAAATATCTGCCTGTCGGGATCGTCGTCGTAAGTGGAATACACGAAGTTATCCGCATTGGTATATGCGCGGAATTGCGCCACCGTTTCGGGCGATTGATCGACAAGCAACACCAAAACGGTGAGCCACGACCTACGCGCTTGCAACGCTCTGGCAACTTCCAAAAGCACCGAAGTTTTTCCTGCTTTCGGCGCGGAAACCACGCAACCGCGCTGTCCCTTGCCCATGGGAATAAGCCACTGCAAACATTTGGCTGTGAGCGGCATCGCTTCGCCGCGATCGAAAAATACGAGGCGATCGCGCGGATAGCAAACGTTGCTTTCGTCGAATTTTTTTCGCTGAAAGCCATCGAGCACGAGTTCGTTCACCGTCAAAATATCCGTCGCGAATAAAAGGTGATTTCTTCTTTCGGCGTAGCAAGTGACGACATCGCCGTTTTCGATTTGCGCGTCTACGATCAAATCGTCGGAAACAATCGGCTTTTCATCGCTGTCTTTGCAAGAAAGCGGAATCAACATCGATACGTTATTCAGCGTTTCCAATTGTCCGACGAAAATATGCCGAGATCCGTCTTCGTCGCGAATGACGACGGTGGGATCTTCCAATGCAAATTCGTGCCGCCGCGATTCCATGGCGAGAAAACGCGCTTCCGTATCGATTTTGCCCTCTATGCGTCGCGCTTCTTCCCTCGTTTCGCATAAATAACGCACCTGCAATTTTCCGACTTCCTCTATAATTCGGAAATCGACGAGTTGATTTTTGACGGGCGCGCCGCGCATGGATTGCTCTTTCGGCGCGGTCTTTCCCGTCAGCACGTCCAATATATGCGAAACCAACGTCGCTTTGCTCTGCGTGGTCGGCTTTTGCACGCCGACGTGCCGCGCATACGCGCGAAGCTGATCCAAGCTTAGATGCAATAAATAAGTGCGACAGCTACTGCGAAACCCCTCTACCGATTTTTTCGTCATACTCTTTTCCGCCCCATGCAAATAATTTTCGTTTTCCCCTTGATAAAATCCGCCAAAGTAAGCTCGATTTCTCCGTCGCGCGCAAAAATCGGAGAAATTTCCGAAGCCGCGCGCAAAAATACGTCTATCGGCGCGATATCCAACGTTCCGTCGGTCGGCAAATAGTGCATCGGGATCACGCACTTCGGTGCGAGCCGCTTTACGTATTGCCAAGCCGCTTCTCCGTCCATTGTATATTTTCCGCAAACGGGCAACAACCAAATATCGGCGGCGGAAAGGATATCGTCGTATTTATTCATATTCGCTTCGCCCAAATCGCCGAAGTGACATACGCTAAGCCCGTCCGCTTTTGCCGAAAACAATATATTTTCGCCGCGCAACCGTCCCTGCGCTTCGTCGTGCCAAGAATGCGCACCCCGCATGAAAAATCCGCCGAAAGCAACGCTTTCGGGGCGCGAAAGAAGCTTGTACGCCCCCGATACGGCGGCAATATTATTATGATCGAAGTGTCCGTGACTGACGGTGACGACGTCGGCTTGCAAGCCCGAAGGCAACGCATACCCTACCCCCGTATAAGGATCGGTAAGCCAACGCGTGCCGTCGGCGTTCGTAATACGAAAGCAGGAATGCCCGAAATACTCTATCCGCATGATTTCACCTCTTTTCTCGCGCAAGCAAACGCAAGCGCATCGACTGCGTTTCGCCGCTAATTCGCAAATCGTAACGCAACGTTGCCAACAACGCGCCCTCGCGCACGGAATACGTAATTTCGCGCGCGAATACGCCGATCTCGCCGCAAGCCTCGCCAAGCCCCAAACGCCCGACGGTCTCCTCACCGCAACGCAACGGCAAACGATAGTCGTAATCGCCCGAACGCACGATTTCCGCCTCTCCGTCGCAAAAAACGATATGTACAACCCCTTCCGTCTCCGCGTAACGAAGCTCGGCACGCTCCGCCTCGATACGGCATTCTCCGTCGCGCGTAACCGTGTTTTCCGCTCCGTCTACCCGCGTTGTAATCGTCACTCGGCAAGCCTGCATTATTCCCTCTTTCGACATTTTTCTCTATTATAACAAATATTTCTCAAAAAGTAAACCGTTATTCGTTTTTTTTGAAAAATATTCACTCGCCCTTTCTTTTAATTTTCTCGCGTATAATTCGCCCCTCCCGTAAAGCGGCGCGCAACCCCTCGTCGTCCCCCGTTTCGAGGGCGGCGCGATACACGCAAAGCTGTGCAATCAATCCGTTCAACTCCGACAATAAAGCTTCGCGATTCGCCGTATACAGTTGCGCCCACATATTCTCGTCCACGCCTGCAATGCGCGTCATATCTTGAAAGCTGCCGCCCGTAAAGCCGTAACAATCGCGCACCTGCGGACTTTTCACATATGCGTTGGAAACGATATGCGCCAATTGCGAAGTCAAGGCGATCTTTCTGTCGTGCTCCTCCGCGGTACATTCGAGGATATTCCCAAAGCGCATGGCGGCGGCGTAGTTTCGCGTTTCGGCAAGGTCTTCTTCCCGTGTTTGCGGCGCGCGAACAAGCACCAAATTCGCCCCGTCGAACAACGTCGACGAAGCGGACGAAAGCCCCGACGTTTCTTTACCTGCCATGGGGTGCAAACCGACGTAACGATAGATGCGCGGCTTCGCGTATACGATCTTTTCGGGCATTCCCTTAACGCCGCAAATATCCATCACCAACGCACCCGTTTTGTACGCGCCGTGCTCCAAAAACGTCGCCGTAGCGTCGGGCGGCAACGCGAGAAAAACCACGTCGTAGTCGGAGAGGTTTTTACTTTCGGCGTGAATATATCCGCGCGAAATCGCCTCTTGTACCGTTTCGGCGCGTAAATCCGAACCGTCCACGACATACCCTGCGCGCGACAACGACGCGCTTATCGAACCGCCGATAATTCCCAAACCCACTACTGCAATCTTTTTCATAATACCTTTCCTCGTTTTTTTATTTCTTTTATAGTATCACAAATTTCGACAAAAAACAAGCGCACTCGCGCCATTTCCGCAAAAAAGAACAACACGGAGCGATTGCGCGAGTGCGGCAATCTCCGCCGTTAGGCGGAAACATATGCCCGTCATTGCGAAGGAGCGCGGTATGCGCGACTGCGGCAATCTCCGCCGTCAGGCGGAAACGAGAGCCGATATTCCAAACTCGCGTTCCGCGGCAAGCCGCAGGCTTGCCGCGAGATTACCACGTCGCTTCGCTCCTCGTAATGACGAACGAGGGAGCGGAAAAGCGGCTTTGCGCGAAAATCGCGCAAAGCCGCTTTTTTCTTATTCCGATTCGTTTACCACACCGTAACTACGCCG
>CAYWML010000082.1:0-4615 GCA_964459515.1 uncultured Clostridia bacterium
GCCGAAATCGTTGGTGATGTTATATTTCCCGTCCGAAAACGCGCCTGCGCCGCCGAAGCCGCTCATAATCGAACAACTCTTGCAACCGATACAACTCTTTATCGTTTCGCCGTCAATCGGGCAACGGCGTTTGCCGAGCTCGTTCCCTGCCTCGAATACGGCGATTTTAAGCGAGGGCGCTTTCCGAGAAAGCTCGTACGCGGAAAATATTCCGCCCGGCCCTGCCCCTATGATAATTACGTCGTAATGCATACTGTTCCCTCCCGCCGTCGCGTTTGCGACGGTATGCGCGATTAAGCTCCGAAAAAAAACTTCCGAAGCCCGATACGCTCGTTATTATAACACAATCCAGCGAAGAAAGCAATCCAAAATAAAAAAATTTTCAAAAAAGTATTGATTTTTGGCAAAATATGCTGTATAATAAGTAGAAAGGCAGCTTTTCGTGTTTCTGTATCAAATACGAACAAGCCGCTTTTTTGCAAGGAGAACGATTATGAAAAAAAGAAGCAGGCTCACCGCCGCGTTGGACGTGGACGACTTATTGATGGATTGCACCGCCTACGCCGTTCGGCTGGCGAACGAAAAATACAAATTCGATCCCCCTCTCTCCACTTACGAGATCACGGGGTGGGGAAAGCTCGGCACGCGCACGGATATTATACACGAATTTTTCAACGATCCCGAATTTTACCGCACGCAACCCGTGTTGGACGGCGCGAAGGAATTCGTGCGTAAGCTTTCGACGATGACCGAAGTATTTATCTCCACCGCCATTCCGCCCGAATTTATGGGCATTCGCGCGGAACAGATTATGCAAGAGTTTCCCGAAATCCCTGCCGACCATATCTATATGGGCGCACGCAAGGATAAAATCAACGTGGATATTCTCTTCGACGACGCCATGCACAACGTCCTTAACTCCAACGCGCAATACCCGATCTTGATGCGCCGACCGTGGAATCAGGAAGCGACGGGTATGCTCGCCGTCAACACGTACGACGAGTTCCTGAAGCTCGTGGAAGTAATCGCCGACAGTTACAGCGTGCGCCCCGACGACACCGACCTTTCCAAGCCCTCTATCGTCGTGCTCGTCGGACCTTCGGGGAGCGGTAAATCGAAAATCGCAAAACAGGTATTACAGCGCACCGACCGTTTTGAAAAGCTCGTCAGCTACACGACGAAAGATCCCACCGCCGTGGAAGAGAACGAATGGTACAACTACGTTTCCGTCGAGAAGTTCCACGAAATGCGCGAAAGCGGAGAAATGTTCCAATCGACGATGTACGCAGGGCACGGCTACGGCTCTTGCAAATCGGATATCGAAAAAATTCTCTCCCAAGGCAAGCACGTCATGACGACCATGGATATTTGCGGCGCAATGTCCTTAAAGACCAATTTCAAAAACGTCGTCACCATTTATATCAAGCGCGAGAAAAAAGCCCTGCTCGGCTCGATTTTACGCAAGAACTCGACGATACAAGACAAAGTAAACCGTATCATCGGCATTGACGCGGAAAAGAAAAACTCCGAAATCTGCGATTATCTCGTGGAATTCGAAGCCTACTCCGACGCCGTTCGGCAAATTTGCGATATATTGCATATAAAATAAACACTGCCCACCGCCGTCACCGCAAGGAGCACCGCCCCCGTCCTTGCGAAGGAGTGCGGTACGCGCGACTGCGGCAATCTCCGCCGATAGGCGGAAATATATGCTCGTCGTCGCGAAGGAGCGCGGTACGCGCGACTGCGGCAATCGCCGCAGTTAGGCGGAAACGGAAGCAGGTATTCCGAACTCGCGTTCCGCGGCAAGCCGTAGGCTTGCCGCGAGATTACCACGTAGCTTCGCTCCTCGTAATGACGGACAAGAGAACGGAAAAGCGGCTTTGCGCGATTTTCGCACAAAGCCGCTGTTTTTCAGTTTATTTTTCATTACGGTCTTAATCCGCTGCCGCCTTGCAGGGTGATCGTTTCACCCGTGACGTAGCTCGCCTCGTCCGAACAGAGGAACACGCACATGCCGCCCACGTCCTTTTCGGGATCGGCAAATCTGCCCATCGGCACGGCTTTTATCGTCTGTTCGTAGCGTTCGGGATATTCCTCCTTAAACTTCTGCAAACCCTCCGTCATGGCAAGCGGACAAACGACGTTCACGCGCACACCGTAGGGTGCCCATTCCGTAGCCGCCACGCGCGACAAGCCGCGGATGCCCTCTTTTGCCGCCGCGTACGAAGACTGCGCCACACGCCCGAACAAGCCTGCGCCGCTCGCGAAATTCACCACCGCGCCGTGCGTTTCTTTCAAGTACGGGAAAGCTTTTTGCATATAGAAAAACGTCGCGTACAATCCCGAATGCACCGCAAGGTCTAAATCTTCGCGCGTGTGTTCTATCAACATCTTGCCCGAAGCCGAAGCCTGCGCGTTGTTGATGACGGCATCGATCTTCCCGAATTTTTCCACCGTTTTGTCGATGACGTTTTGAATAGCGTTCTCGTCCGCGCCGTCCGCCGTCACACAAAGCACTTCGCACCCGTACGCACTTTCCAGCTTTTCTTTCGCCGCAAGCAACGTCGACTCCGTTCTACCCGTCAAAACGAGCTTCGCACCGGCTTTCGCAAACGCCGTGGAAAGCCCGAAGCCGATACCTCTGCCGCCGCCCGTGATGATGACTACTTTATCTTTAAGACTGATCATGTTTTTCTCCTTGCGCTTATGCGCCGCTTATTCTTTTTTCTCTTTTTCACGAAGGGATACGGGGTTTTCGTTCTTCATATACGCTTCCCATACGCCGATACGATCCGTCTCGTCAATCGGACGAATTACCCTCGCCGGAACGCCTGCCACGAGGCTGTTCGGGGGCACATCGCGCAAAACGACCGCGCCTGCCGCCACGATACTGTTTTCGCCTATGGTAACGCCGCCGCAAATCGTCGCGCTCGAACAAATCCAGCACCCGTCTTTTATCGTAATCGGCGCGGCGTACTCCAAATCGTGCCTGCCGTCGGGATAGTCCGCATTCAAGCGTTCTTCCGCGAGAAAGGGGTGCATGGGCGTTGCCAACGTCACGTTCGCCCCGATCCACACGCCGTCGCCCAACGTAATCGGCGCTACGTCCAAAAAAGTGCAGTTATAATTCACGAAGCATTCCCTGCCGACGTGAATATTGACGCCGTATTCGCAATACAACGGCGCAAACACGCCGAACGATTGCCCCTTGGCGGACGGAATCAACTTTTCCAACGCTCTTTGTTTGGTTCTTCTTCTCCGTACGGCTGTCTTGTTGAACTTATCGCAAAAGATAAGTCCGCGCGCATGTTGCTTGGCGATATCCGCGCTCGCCGAATTGTACAGTTTCCCGTCGATCATGCGTTCCCAATCGTTGCAACGCGCCGTTCTCTCGTTTCCCTTTTCTCTCTTCATTTCTCTATCGTCGTTCCGTTTTTCGCGTTACTGCGCCACGATGACTTGCGCGTACCGCAAAACTTTGTCACCCTTTTTATAGCCCTTGACGTACACCTGCTTCACCGTGCCGCTTTCCTCGCCCTCCGCAGCAGGCGCAGCCATGATTGCCTCCATGGAGTCGGCGTTGAACGGCTGTCCGAGCGGATCGATTTCCTCTACGCCCTCGCCCTCTAAAACTTTTTTGAAAGCTTTCAGCACCATGTCCAAGCCCTGTTTGGTATTCTCGTCCGCGCACGCCGCCATCGCCCTTTCCAAGTTGTCCCCGATCGGAAACAGAGAAGCCACGACGTCGTTTCGTCCGTCTTGATAGCGTTGCGCCGCTTGATTTTGCGTGCGACGGCGATAGTTTTCGTATTCCGCAGTCACGGCGTACCACTTCCGCTTGCAATCCTCCGCTTCGGCAAGTGCTTTTTCCAGCTCTTCGTGCTTTTTCGCCGCGCATTTCTTTTTCGCCTTGCCGTCGTCCTTCGCGCAAGGCGTTTCCTGCTCTGCAGCCGTTTGTTCCTGCGTTTCCGCGCAAGTTTCTTTCTTTTCTTCGTTTTCCATGTCCGTACGACCTCTCTTCACTTTTTACGCTTTATTTATAAAGCAAAAAACGCATTTCTAAACGCCGATTTCCTTAAAATTCCAAATGCGCGAATTTTTCGCGACGGGAATAGCGATAAAAGATTGCTTTTCTGCCGATGACGGCAACGGGAACGGCATCCAACAGCTCCGCGACGTTCTCCGCAAGGTTGCGCGCGTCCTCGTCCGCCGTTTCCAAAATATGCACTTTGATAAGTTCGTGCGCGTCCAGCGCGTCGGAAAGCGTTTTCAACAAATTGTCGGTGACGCCGCCCTTGCCGATTTGCGTAACGGGCGAAAGGTTCGCCGCAATCGATTTTAATTTGCTCCTTTGTTTGCTCGTTATATTCTCGTTTGTTACAATCATGATTTTTTCTTCCTTTTTTGATTTTATCGAAATCGAAAAGCGTTACGGTACGAAATCGAATTCCACGTCGCCGATGGACACCGTATCGCCTTCCTTGCAACCCATTTTGGAAAGCTGTTTGATAACGCCGCGAAGCCGCAACACCTTTTGGAAATACAGCATGGAATCGGGATTGTTCAGCACGACGTTGCGGCAAAGCAAATCCACCAAACCGCCGACCACGAC
>CAYWML010000083.1:0-4284 GCA_964459515.1 uncultured Clostridia bacterium
TCTACTCAGACAATCTCTGATTGTCTATTTTGCTTCGCCAATTTTTAGTTCCTTTTCTTTTTCTAAAAAATTTTTGAAACAGCTCCTTTTTTCGCTTGACTATTTAATAGTTTGCTCCTTTGATGGCTTTTGCTACTTACCGCGCACACGGCTCGATGCCCTGCTTGGATAAGTAAACCAAAGAAAAGCATTCTGGAGTGAATACTTTTATAGTTAAGTATTATTGTAATAGACCGGCAAACAAAAGTCAAGCGAAAAAGAAGTGAAAAATGGAAAAAAAATTCTTGACATATACGATCTGCGTAGTAATAATACCCGCAATTTTCTTTTGTGTTTCGTCAAAATTCTCAACGCCGATAACTTTGCCGTCGTCTTCCATACCGGCATAAATCGTTTCGTCAAAGCTGTTGAGAAAGGCGGCCATCTCTGCGGAAACAGGTGTACGCCATAGGCACAATTTTTTTTACTTTTATCAAAAAGTCGGCGTAGTTTTACCTACCCCGACTTTCGTTTATTTTTTCGATATTTATCATGAAATTTTCGTTTTCATGCCGTGATTATTCCGCAAGTGCGCGGATACATTCGGCGACTTGTTTCGAGCATAATTCAATACCTGCCCCGTTCAAATGTATCAAATCGTCGTCCCGAATGAGCTCTGCGCGCCGTTCGTACACCGTCGTGTACAAATCGTTGATCACGATTCCCTTTGCCGCAAGTTCAGGCACGATTGCCGCGTTGAAACGCGCTATATCGACGTTGTCGTTGTGCGGATGCTCGTCGCGAACGGGCGTCGTCGTCGCGAAAATAACTTTCGGCGTTATTTTCAGAAGCTGCTCCGCTATACGCAGCATATTCGCCCTGTATTCCTCGTAGCTACTGAACGTTCCGTCTCCGAACAAATCGCATATATCCCAAAGTCCGTTGTTCCAATGGATCACGTCGCTGTCCTTGATCTCCTCGTGTAAATCGAACAGCATACGCAACGTATATTTCGCAAAGCGGCAATTATCCCCCGGCTGAAACACTTCAAAATCCTTTCCCAACAATTCGGGAACTTTCGTGCCGTAGCCGATCAACCGAATGGAATCGCCCAATAAAGTAACTTTCTTCATGTTTTTCTCCTTATATCTTCTCTGATTTTAGTTTTTGTCGTTAAAATTTTTCGATACAGTCCGCCACGATTTTCGGGTTTTCCAAGCCGTGCGGATGATGATCGCCGCCCTTTTTTATAAACACGTCGATAGGCAAATTTTTCGCGCGATAGTACGCCTCCAACAACGCGCCGTTTTCATCGTACGGCACGGTTTTGTCGCTATCGCCCGAAACCATGACAATGGGAATTTTATGCTCCGCCAATACGTGCATTTTATCGATGGGATGTTCTCTATAACTCAGCATTTCCACGAGCGTTCTTCCCGTAAAGCGTTCGTATTCCGCAAAGGGAACGCCGTTCCCTTTTCCGAGATTGCCGGGGCAACTGAGCAAATTCATTACGGGTGCGTCCAAATAAATTCCCCGTATGCATTCGGGGCATATCGCCGCAAGCTTGACGGAATATAAACCGCCGCAACTCATGCCGACAAGAACGCATTTTTTCTCCAAAGCGAACGTTTCGGAAACGTAATCGATAAAATCGCGCTTTCTTTCCAAGTCCGCGTCTTCCGCCCAGCGATTATAATTTTCGTTATACGCCAAATGCCAGCCGCGCTTCAAAAGCTCTATTTCCGTTTCGGGAAAGGCGTCGAAGTATTCGGCTTTTAACAGCCATTTACCGTTCGGCGCACAATTCGGCTTTATCACCTTTGCCGTCCGTCCCGCAAAAGGAAACGCAACGCCGCGAAAACCTCTCCATTCGATATTTTGAAAAACGACGTCCATAATTCATCCTTTCGTTCAGTCGCAAGAAGTGCAACTTAATACTTTCTCCAAACCATTTTATCGACCACGCCCGTATAGCTTTGTATGAGTTTTACGACTTTCGTCGAAACGTTTTCCTCTACGTAATCGGGCACGGGAATGCCGTGATTGCCGTCTTTCGTCAGCTCCACAGCCGTTTCCACCGCCTGCAAAAGATGTCCTTCGTCTATACCTGCCAACACGAAACAAGCTTTATCGAGCGCTTCGGGACGTTCCGTACTCGTACGAATACACACGGCAGGAAACGGCTTTCCGATACTCGTAAAGAAAGAACTTTCTTCGGGCAACGTGCCGCTATCCGAAACGACGGCAAACGCGTTCATTTGCAACTTGTTGTAATCGTGGAAGCCCAAAGGTTGCTGACAAAGCACCCGTTTATCCAGCTGAAAGCCGCTCTTTTCCAAGCGGTTGCGGCTTCTCGGATGGCAAGAATACAAGATCGGCATATCGTATTTTTCCGCCATTTTATTGATTGCCGTAAACAACGAAAAGAAATTCTTTTCCGTATCGATATTTTCTTCGCGATGCGCCGAAAGCAAAATATATTTCTTCGGTTGCAAGCCAAGACGGGACAAGACGTCGCTCGCCTCGATTTCGGCAAGATTATTATGCAACACCTCCGCCATGGGCGAACCCGTAACGTACGTCCGCTCTTTCGGCAGACCGCAATCGGCGAGATAGCGGCGCGCGTGCTCGGAATACGCCAAATTGACGTCGGAAATAATATCGACGATACGGCGATTGGTTTCCTCGGGCAAGCACTCGTCCTTGCAACGATTGCCTGCCTCCATGTGGAAAATAGGAATATGCAAACGCTTCGCAGGAATAGCCGACAGACAGCTGTTCGTATCGCCTAATATAAGCAAAGCGTCAGGCTTGCATGCCGCCATCAGCTTGTACGAGCAATTAATGATATTGCCCACCGTCGCGCCGAGATCGTCGCCGACCGCATCCATGTACACTTCGGGATCGGCAAGCTTCAAATCCTTGAAAAACACGCCGTTCAGATTATAATCGTAGTTTTGCCCCGTATGCGCGAGAATACAATCGAAATAGCGACGGCATTTTGTGATGACTGCCGCCAAACGAATGATTTCAGGGCGCGTGCCTACGATGATAAGCAATTTTAATTTGCCGTTGTTTTTAAATTTTACGTCGGAATAATCCAATCTGATTTTCGTTTCCATTTTCTATTTTACCTCATACATGGTATATCCGTTTCACTCTACTGCTTCAAAGCTCGACAAAAATTCCCCCGCATTTGTCACCGTCCACTCAACCTCATGTTTTATCCTTGTACTTCATTTTATAAATTAAGTGATATACCCAAAAAAAGGGTTCAATAGGCAACAAAAAAAGTAATATTCTTAAAACGATAGAATCGCGTCCCTTCAATGCTTTTTTGCGAAACTTATATGGATATATTTTTTCTTTTTTTAATATTCGTAGTTCTTGTTTTATATATTTAGTATCAAATATAGCAGCCAAACAAGCCGCTATATTTTGTTTTGAATGATGTATTTTACTGTGCAGTCTTTCGATATTTTTATCATCGCCTATCGACAAATGCGCTTCATACACGCACAACATTTCGCGCATAGCAAGATAATATTTTTTTGAACGTTCATCATTATGAGCATGCATAACGGAACTATTTCGCTGTCGATATAAATAACACGGGATGTTCCATTTCCATATATTGTCTGTTTTCAATGAAAACTCATAATAAAATAATGTATCTTCTTGCGCAATCATCTTTTCATTCATTGTCAATGAATTGCGAAGTAAAAAATCCTTTAAGAACAAGCCCGCCCATACAGCACACATTTTGCGCCCGGATGAATCTTGCGGCAAATAATCATTAGTTTTAATTGGGGATAATTCACCAGAAGCCTTAAAATCAAAAATATAATTTTGATTTCCGCTTGTTTCCTCGTCCACTCGGATATAATCCCCTAATAAGATATCGACATGATACTTTTCCGCTTCATAATAGAAAGCACTCGCCGCTTTATCAAGTAGCATATCGTCCGGATCGATAAACCAAATATACTTTCCCCTCGCACTGTACAATAAACGATTTCGGGTATATGACACTCCCCTATTACATTCATTTTTTTCAATACGCAATTGAGGAATTTCATGAAGTTTTGCGGATAAAAACTCCCATGAACCGTCCTGAGAGCCATCATCTATACAAAAAATTTCATACGATATATTCGTCTTTTCCAAATTCTGAGCTATAATGCTATGCAAACAATCCGTCAAATAAGGTCTGACATTATATATCGGCAAACAAAAGGATATATCTACCCGTCTGTCTGTCTGTCTGTCTGTCTGTCTGTCTGTCTGTCTGTCTGTCTGTCT
>CAYWML010000084.1:0-4257 GCA_964459515.1 uncultured Clostridia bacterium
GATAATCAACAAAAAACAATATAAAAATCAAATTTAATTTATTATACAAGGAGAAGACTACTATGGCGAAAATCACGGCGGATACTTTGATTTCGGAATGCTTGCAAATCAATCCGAACGCTCCCGAGATCCTTATGGCGGCAGGTATGCATTGCTTCGGTTGCGCGATGGCGCACGGCGAAACGGTTGCGGAAGCGGTTGCCGTTCACGGGGAGGACTTGGATGCGTTGCTTGCAAAGCTGAACGAAGGCTTGGCGGAGTAAACGATAGGATGCGCTTAGGCGCGTTCGCTGGGACGTAAAGAAAACCCGTCGCAAGAAATTGCGACGGGTTCGTTCTGATTTTTAGGGTTAATCGAGGGAAAATACTTGTGTGAGTTGCGGTTGCGCGCCCGTAATCGGATCTAACGGCATGGTCATGACGTCTTGCATGTATTCGTTCCACTTTTCCACGACGGGACTGTTCGCTTGCGTTCTTGCGGCGAAATCGACGCCTTTTTCGCATTCGTAGTACCCGAACAGCGTTTCGCCGTCCGTCCAAATCGTATAATTTCGGATTCCGGCAGCCTTTAATACTTCTTTCAGTTCCTGCCAAATTGCTTTGTGCCGCCGCACGTACTCCTCTCGCTTTCCGGGAATGAGCTTTGCACTCCATGCGTATTTTTCCATTCCGCTTCACTCCTTTATGCTTTCTGAAAGTATTATAGCAAATTTTACCGCCGATTGCAAGCGTACGCAAAGAAAAACACATTCTTTCGTTCCTTTTTTCGATTTTTGTCTATTTTGTAAAAATTCTCAAAAATTTTTCGAAAGGCTATTGACGAAATGCAAAAAGTGTAGTATAATATTTCCGAAAGAACCTGAGTCGGCGAAAAGCCGAGGGAAGTAAGGAGGTACGCCATGACGAAAACTATGGACGTGAAAAAGTTGAAATTCAATGCAGACGGGCTTCTCCCCGTCGTCGTGCAGGATTATGAAAGCGGCGAGGTATTGATGCTCGTATATATGAACGAAGAAGCTTGGCGGAAGACCATGGAAACGGGTTACGCGCATTATTACAGTCGCTCCAAGAAAAGCGTGACGAAATACGGAGAAGTATTGGGAAACACGCAAAAAGTCAAAACGGCGTTTATCGACCACGATTCGGATACGTTGCTTTTGAAAGTGCGCCAAAACGGCTATGCGGATTTTGAAAAAGGCACGTTCACCTGTTTCCCGACACAGATTATCGGCGAATACAACCAAATCGGCGGCGAAATGTTCGGACGGTTGCAACGTATTATCTCAGAAACGCGCGCCAATCCCGAAGAGGGGGCGTATACGAGTTTCTTGTTTGCGCGCGGCGTCGATCGTATCGGCAAAAAAGTCGGCGAGGAAGCCGTGGAACTTGTGATTGCCGCAAAAAACGAGGAAAAGTCCGGCGTCGTCAGCGAAGCGGCGGATCTGCTGTACCATATGATGGTGCTTCTCAACGCCAAGGACGTGAAGCTTTCCGAGGTGTGTGCGGAACTTTGCAAGAGAAACAGATAAGCGATGAAATCCGAAAAACCGTCTGCTCCGATTGCGGAATGCGGCGGTTTTTTTTAAGCCGCGCCTGCGTTTTATCGCTAAAACGGTTGCGAAATGCAATTGTGCTATTTTTGACGATTTGTATCCATGGAAAAAGGAGCTTTATTGCTTTTATTAAAACGATTAATACGGCTCTACGCACGGTAGAAACAGAAATTCTACTGTGGGTAGAGTGCGATGTGGCTTGCCGTAGAGTCGTTTTTTGCGTGCGTAGAGAGGCTTGCCGCGCGCGTAGAGCGAAAAACGGCGCGCATAGGTTGCATTTTTTTTAAAAAGCGATTACAATAACGACATAGCCTTTATGGAAACGGCGCATAATCGTGTGTGGCGCGGTAAACCGTAAAAAGTATAAAAGTTTTCAATAATGTCATAAAAACGACAAAATACGCGCTTCTGCATATGGTAAGCTTGGATATGCTGAATAAAATCGGCAAAAAATCCAACGGCTACGGAGGCGTACGTATGGCAAGAAAAATCGTCGTGACGAGCGGCAAAGGCGGCGTGGGAAAAACCACGCTTGCGGTGCAGC
Source organism: uncultured Clostridia bacterium (assembly GCA_964459515.1). Lineage (GTDB taxonomy): Bacteria > Bacillota > Clostridia > Christensenellales > Borkfalkiaceae > Scatosoma. The sequence goes on from CAYWML010000084.1 coordinate 2,098, forward strand.
TTTCCGCGCGGCTTGCGCAAAAGGGATACCGCGTGATACTTTGCGACGCCGATTTCGGCTTAAACAACGTGGACGTTGCGGCAGGCGTCGAAAAACTCGTTTCCTACGACGTGGTGGACGTTATAGAGGGGAGATGCCGAGCCAAGCAGGCACTCGTCAAACATCCGCGCTATGGAAATTTGTTTATTCTCACCAGCAGCCATTCCGCGCCGGAACGATACGTTTCTCCGCAGGCGGTGAAGTTGGTGTTGGACGGCTTAGCGGCGCAATTCGATTTTATTTTTATCGATTGCCCTGCCGGCATGGACGAGGGATTTCATCGCGCGGTGGCAACGGCGGAGGAAGCAATCGTCGTCACTACACCGCACATTTCCGCTTTGCGCGACGCGGATAGAGTGTTGACGCAGTTGAAAAGCTACCATTTGAAAGAGCTTTCCGTCGTTGTGAACATGGTGCGGGGCGATTTGCTTTTGGCTGGAGAGTGCCTTACGCCGAAAGAAATTGCCGCGTTGTTGAAAACGCCGATTTTGGGGCTTATTCCCGAAGAGGACTCCATTTATTGCGGCGATTTAAGTTCTCTGCATCCTGCGTTTCGTTTGTTGGCGAGCAATTTGCTTAGCGGCAAACGTCGAATGTACGACGTGACGAAGCGATATAGCGGCTTTGTGGGCGGATTGCGGAGGCTGTTGCGACGGCTATGAACAACAAACTTCGTAAACATAGGGAAGACTATACGCGCGTAAACGACGTTTTGCAGGCGGATAAATCGGTGATGAGCGACGGTTGCAAGGCACTCGTGCTGCAAGATTTCGCCGATAAATGCAACGAATATTTCGACTTAATCGGATTGCCGCGTATGGAGCTTACTTGTCAAAACGGCACGTATTGCGTGCAAATCACTTTTCAAGCGGAGCGAATTAAAAAATTCAACGTTCTCAAATAGAACGCGTAGCGTAAAGGAAATTACGAAAGGAGAAAATATCATGAAAAGAAAGTTTAGAATCGTGACGGATTCCGCGTGCGATATGCCGACTTCGTTTTTGGAAGAACGCGACGTTTTGTGTATTCCGCTCGGTTTCAATATGGACGATACGAATTACGGCGGCGAAAACGGAGAGGTTATCGACGCGCATGTGTTTTACGAACGTCTTCGCGCAGGGAGTATGCCGACGACCTATCAAATTACGGCGGAAACGGCAAAGACGCATATAGAGCCGCTTTTGGCGGCAGGCGAGGACGTGTTGGCGATGATTTTCTCTTCGGGGCTTTCGGGCACGGTAGGGAGCTTTTCCGTTGCCGCGCGAGAACTTTCTAAAAAATATCCTAAGCGGAAAATCGAAGTCGTCGATACGCTTTGCTGTTCGATGGGCGTAGGTATGTTGATCGATTACGCCGTGAAAAAGGCGAATGCGGGCGCGGATATAGAAGAGACGAAAAAATACGTCGAAGAATTGAAAGGCAGCATTTGCCACGTGTTTACGGTGGACGATTTGTTCCACTTAAAGCGTGGGGGCAGGGTTTCGACGACGACCGCCGTTATCGGTTCAATTTTGAAAATTAAGCCGATTATGCACATGGACGACGAGGGACATTTGATCGTAATCGGCAAGGCGATGGGCAGAAAGAAAGCTATCCACGCCATCGTCAATCGCTTTTTTGAAATTGCGAATATCGGCGAGGACGATCCCATTTATATCAGCCACGGCGATTGCCCCGAGGACGCGGAGTATGTTAAGCAACTCGTTTTGGAAAGATACCCCACGGCGGAAATTATAATCAATACGATAAGCCCCGTCATCGGCGCGCATTCCGGTCCGAATACGTTGGCGGTTTTCGGCAAGGCTACTTGCCGTTAAGGCGAGCCGTACTTCGGCTTAAAGAGAAGCCTTTGAAACAATAAAAATTATTTTGAAAGCAGATAAAAAACAATATTCGATTATTGCCGACGGATTGTGAAAATTCACTTTTCGTCGGCTTTTTTTAATTTTTTTGTAAATTATGAGTATATAAAGATTGATTTTTTCTTATAAAAGTGATATAATTAGGTCGCTGATGTGACATAACAACAGTAACTTTAACAAAGCGAGGTCTGCAATGCCACGAAATTTTATGTTTACCAAGGAAGAAATCGTAAACGCCGCACTCGATCTGACGAGAGAA
>CAYWML010000085.1:0-3996 GCA_964459515.1 uncultured Clostridia bacterium
AAGGAGAGAACGAACATGGAAAATACAGTAAACGTATATTTTTTCGGTAAACGCTACGAAGTGCCCGAAAGCTTGACGATCATGAAAGCAATGGAGTATGCCGGCTATCAGTTGATACGCGGTTGCGGTTGTCGTAACGGGTTCTGCGGCGCATGCGCGACGATTTACCGTATCAAGGGACAACAGGAATTGAAGAGTTGTCTTGCTTGTCAACAGCAAGTCGAAGAAGGCATGTACGTGGCTACGCTTCCCTTCTTTCCGCTCGTAAAACAAGTGTACGACATAGAAAAAATCAAGCCCACGCAACAGATTATGATGCAGCTTTACCCCGAAATCTATTCGTGTATCGGTTGCAACGCATGCACGAAGAGTTGCACGCAGGAGTTGAACGTTATGCAATACATCGCTTACGCACAGCGCGGCGAGTATGCCAAAGCCGCCGAAGAAAGCTTCGATTGCGTTATGTGCGGCGTATGTTCTTCGCGTTGTCCTGCAGGTATTTCGCATCCGCAAGTTGCGGTTTTGGCGCGCCGTTTGACGGGCAAGTATATCACACCCGAGGCGCAGCACCTTATCGATCGCGTGGCGGAAATCGACGCAGGCGATTGCAAAGCCGCTTTGGAAGCGATTATGAATACGCCTTTGGAAGAACAAAAAAATCTCTATAACCATAGAGAAATCGAAAAGTAAGGAGGTAGGGTATATGTATCATTATACGGACGAACAATTAGAGTCGATGAAAAAAGTAGAAGCAAGCCGCGCCTCCCGTATCGAACATTTGCACGAGCGCATGACGGCGGAGGAAAAAGACGCCGTTTTGGCAGAGTTCCACCCCGATTATATCACGTCGGCTTACGAAGAACTCAAAGTAGGGCAGAACAAGGGCGGTAAAGTCTTGCACGAGCTGGCGGCTTTGTTGCAAGGGCATTCCCGTATCAAGAGCGCGGATATCGATTTATCGAAAATCGATTACGACGTAGACGTTTTGGTGATCGGCGGCGGCGGCGCAGGCTCTTCGGCGGCGATTGAAGCGCACCGTCGCGGCGCAAAAGTTATGATCGCGACGAAGCTTCGTTTGGGCGACGCCAACACGGCAATGGCAGAGGGCGGCATTCAGGCGGCGGATAAGCCGAACGACAGTCCTGCAACGCATTATTTGGACGCACTCGGCGGCGGACATTTCAAAAACAAGCCCGAACTTTTGTACAAGCTCGTAAACGAAGCCCCCGAGGCGATTTTGTGGTTGAATAGATTGGGCGTAATGTTCGATAAAGAAGCGGACGGCACGATGGTCACTACGCACGGCGGCGGCACGTCCAGAAAGCGTATGCACGCTTGCCGCGACTATTCCGGCTCGGAAATCATGCGTACGCTTCGCGACGAAGTATTCAATTGCGGCATTACCGTCGTAGATTTCACGGCGGCAATCGAATTGATTAAGGATACGGACGGGAAGATTGCAGGCGCAGTGCTGTTGAATATGGAAACGCAGGAAATTTTGATCGCGCGCGCAAAGACCGTCGTTATCGCTACGGGCGGCGCAGGCAGATTGCACTATCAAGGCTTCCCCACGTCCAATCACTACGGCGCGACGGCGGACGGCTTGGTGCTTGCATATCGCGCAGGCGCGAAGCTTCTCTATCCCGAAACGTTGCAATATCACCCCACGGGCGCGGCAGAACCCACACAGATTTACGGCGCGCTCGTAACGGAGAAAGTGCGTTCTTTGGGGGCGCAACTCGTCAATAAAAACGGCGAAGCCTTCGTATATTCCTTGGAAACGCGCGACGTCACCGCGTCGTCGATTATTCGGGAGTGCAAATCGCGCGGCAACGGCGTGAAAACGACGGACGGCGAGGGCGTTTGGTTAGATACGCCGCTTATCGATATTTTGAACGGCGAAGGCACGATCGAAAAACGTATTCCCGCAATGCTTCGTATGTTCGGCAAATACGGAATCGATATCCGTAAAGAACCGATTTTGATCTATCCCACGTTGCACTATCAAAACGGCGGTATCGACATCGGCGCAAACGGCATGACGTGCATCGAAAATCTGTACGTCGCAGGCGAGGCTGTCGGCGGAATCCACGGTACGAACCGTCTTATGGGCAATTCCTTGCTCGATATTATCGTGTTCGGCAGAAACGCAGGACAGCAGGCAGGGGAGAAATTTAAGAGCGTCGAATTGAAAGAGCTTACGCTTTCGCACGTAGACGCGTTTGAAAAAGAGCTGGAAACGGCTGGTATTTCCACGGAAGTGCGTTCTCCGAAGCTCCTGCCCGATTACAGAAGAAAAGCCAATTAAGAGGCTTTTAACAGACCTAAAACGCCCGATGAGGAGGACTCCTCGTCGGGCGTTGTCGATTTTGAATTTTCGCGGATTATAACGAAAAAAGATTGACAGTCGAATATTTTAATGATATAATCGAACAAGCGTTATAGAACGTATAATTGAATCGGAGGATAGCAAAATGCCGCCTAAAGCAAAATTTACCAAAGAACAAATCGTAGAAGCGGCTTTGCGCATCATACGTAGGGATGGGGCGCAATGTTTAACGGCAAGGGCGTTAGGGAAGGAACTCGGTAGCTCCGAGTGTCCTATTTTTACCGTATTCGAAAACATGGAAGAAGTTCAAACGGAAACGGTTAAAGCGGCAAAAAAGCTTTACGCGCAGTATATAGAAAAGGGATTGGAATGCAAGCCTGCTTTTAAGGGTACGGGTATGCAATATATTCTGTTTGCCAAAAACGAGCCGCAATTGTTTCAGTTGCTTTTTATGTCGGAACATCTAATATTGGGCGTAGATCGCTTTTTGCCCACCGTCGAGGAAAATTACGAGACGATATTGGCTTCGGTTCGGGATTATTACGCTTTGAACGACGAAGAGGCAAAATATATTTATACCCACATGGGATTATATTCGTACGGTATAGCAACGCTCTATGCGCGAAAAGTATGCGTGTTTTCGTCGGACGAAGTAAGTCGTATGCTCACCGAAGTATTTACGAGTTTGCTTAAAAACCTTAAAGGCGATTTTCGCGGTTTTTGAAAGGCCTATCGAGCGCAACATTAAAAGCGAAAAGGCTTGTTTAGGTATATATTCCTTTGCCGTTTTTGCATGCTTCGAAGCCTGAAAACTTAGCTTTCGGGCTTCAATTTAGAATACATCTTCATATCCAGTACTTTTCCGTTTTTTACGGCGTTGCGGCGAAGCGTGCCTTCGCATTGAAATCCGACTTTTTCAAGCACGCGACAAGAAGCGGCGTTATGGGCGAACGGTTCTGCGTAAATGCGAATAATATCGGTGTTTGCAAAGATATAGTCGCAAAGCTGTTGCACCGCTTCGGTCATAAGCCCGTTTCCCCAATACTTTTCCGCCAAGTAATAGCCGAGTTCGGCGGTTTTATTATGGATATTGTCTTGACGGAATGCGCCTACGCTGCCGATTGCTTTATCGTTTACCGTCACGGTAAAGGCAAAAGTATCCTTTTTGTCGGCGGCAAGCATAGCGGAAATAAATTCTGTCCCGTCTTTTTCGGTGTATGGGTAGGGGATCCCGTCGCGTAAATTATCTAAAATTCTTTTATTGGAAAGCACTTCCGCCAAGTCTTTCGCGTCGGAAAGTTTCCATTTCCGTATCGAGCAGTGCATTATAACCTCCCTAATTTCTTTTTTATGGAATAGAAGCCTGTATCGGGTGAAAGCATTATAGAAAAGTGACAATAAATCCGCACCGAAAGGTGCGGATTTGCTTGCAATGGTGGACGATCAGGGACTCGAACCCTGGGCCCATTGATTAAGAGTCAATTGCTCTACCAGCTGAGCTAATCGTCCGTATATGGTGGTCCATCGGAGGCTCGAACTCCGGACACCTTGATTAAAAATCAAGTGCTCTACCTACTGAGCTAATGGGCCGATATTAAATTGATAACAAATGTGGCTGGGGTGGCAGGATTTGAACCTACGAATGCCGGAATCAAAATCCGGTGCCT
>CAYWML010000086.1:0-3544 GCA_964459515.1 uncultured Clostridia bacterium
ACATATCGCAGGGTACGGACATATAGTTTCGCATAACGCCTGCCGACGCGATTTCACGTTCGTAAAAATCCTTCGTCTGCCAATCGGGCAAGGTTTCCTTGAAAATGTTTTCGAGCTTTTCGGTTATCATATGATAGATAATCTCGGACGAATTCGGAAGCGAATACGCTACGTTATACAGTTTTCGCACGTTTTCGTTGGATTCCGCCATATACAGTTGCAGTATAGTTTCCGCAACGTAAAACAGAATTTTATCGTCCGTCTTGCCTTCGAGCAATTTTTCGGTAAACGCAAACTGTCCGTCCAAAACGTATTGTACGAGTTCGCATACGACGGCTTCTTTCGTCTTGAATGCATACGTAACCGTTCCGCTGCTCAAATGCGATTCGGCAATAATCTTTCGTATGGTAGCCTTATCGTAGCCTTCCGTCAAAAACATTTTGGCGGAAATATGTAATAATTTTGCTCTTATGGTTTCTATATTGTTCGTTCTCTTAGCCATACAATTCCTCCCATCGAATATAAAATCGCAAAACGCGTTCTAAATTAAGCTCATTATACCATAAAAAATCGACGATTGCAATCCGTTTATAGGGGTAAAAGCAAAATTTTTTGTAAATTTTTCGGATTTTTTTCGTATTTTCAATAGAGTTGACACGAAATGCTTCTCGTCCGTCATTACGAGGAGCGAAGCGACACGGTAATTTCTTCGTTCTCCCTATTGTACGATTTCATTTCGTGACAACTCTAATAACGGCTTTATATAAAAATATGCGCGGCAGACGAGAAAACCTCGTCCGCCGCTTTTTTTTTGCATGCGTATACAATTTTTTATACACGCGTTTTTCGTTTTTCAAACGCTTTTGCACGTGAAGCTTTCGCGATATTTTTTTTCACGAAAACGTCGTTTTATTTTGTGCAAAACAGGGGTATAACATAAATGAACGAAAGGCAACGAGGTTGCCGTCCGAAATAAATTTCAAAGGAGTTATTGTTATGAGAAACTATTTGACTAAAAGAAACTATGAAGAACCCACCGGAATTTTCGACGTATTCGACAACTTTTTCCGCCCCGTATTTTCGGAAGAAAACAGCTGCTTAAAAACGAATATCCGCGAAACGGATACGGCGTACGAATTGGATATCGAAGTCCCCGGCTACACCAAGGACCAAATCAAAATCAGCTTGGATAAGGGGTATTTGTCCGTCGTCTGCAACAAGCAGGAACGGGAAGAAAACGGCAAATACAGAAGAAAAGAAATCTGCGAATCGTGCGCGAGAAGCTATTATGTCGGCGAAGACGTCGCACGCGAAAGCATCAAAGCCAAATGCGACAACGGTATCTTGACGTTGACCGTACCCAAATCGCAACCCAAGCAAGTGGCGGCAAGCTATATCGACATCGAATAACGTCATCTTGCTAAATGGTAAGGAGCGGCATTCCGCCGCTCCTTTTTTTGAAGTTTCCCGACTTACGCTATCGTAATATCTCTAAAATAAATCGTGTTGCCTTTTGCAATTACGAAAGAAAATTCCGTACAAGCATCGCCAAAATTAGAAATATCAATCGTAAACGTTTGCCACTCGTCGAATTTCAATTGCAACGCAGGATTGGTCGTTTTTGTTTCATATTTTATATATCCGTCCGTTTTTCCGTCTATGGACGGTTCTTTATCATTCGGTTTTATACGAACGGCAAACTCGCCATAGCCGCCTAACAAAGCCGTTGCCGTCGAAGGCAGATATACGGTAAAACTAAGCGTAGACTTCCCTTTCAACAACCCCGTATTCACATACAATTTACCTTGCGCGTTGGCTGTAACCGCATAGGCGTTCGTCGTTTCGTCAAACACGACGCCCTGCGCGCTTAACGCCGTATCCGTCCAAAGCTCATTTGAAGTATTCTTCCCCAATTGCAACCCGTTCACCGAAACGGGAACGGCAGGTTCATACTTCGTCCAATCGATTTTGCCGTTCTCGAAGCCGCAATAATAAATGTACGGCGTCTGTAAAGAACCGTCTTCTTCCGACAACGCAATAACCGTTCCGCCTACGAGCGACGTACCCGTTTTGGAATACGAACCCGTAATCGTGCCCTCTTGATTTATACAATTAAACCGATCGTACTCGCTCGTTTTTTGTCCGTACTGAAAACGCACGCCCTGATACATAACGCTTGCGCTGTTACAATGTTCATGCCCCACGAAAACCGAGTCCACGCCCAAAGCTTTCATGCCGTTCCAAACGGAATAGTCGGCGTCCCAAGGCGTTTTCAATTGTCTGCCGATATATCCGAAATCCCCTTCCGCCGTTTCCGACAAAGTATCCAAATTTATATCCTGCAATTTCTGCGTTTGATCGAAACCGTACTTTGCAAAAGCGTCCTTAAAAACGGCTTGCTGAATATGATAAGCGAACGAAATTTTTGTTTCGGGCGACGAGTTTTTCAACGCAGCGATAGAAGCGGTATACCATGCAATTTGATCTTTCCCGAAGCCTATCCCCGTATACGTATGCCCGTTTGCCAAACTTTCCGCACTCGCCGTGCCGCAACCGTTGGAATCTAACATATAAAAGATACGTTTCAGCAAACCGCCTTGCACGATTCCAACAGAATAATTCCCGTTCCCCGTCAAATTCTTTTGCTCGAACAAGCAATACTGCGCATTTTCCAATTGTTCGCATTGCCAATCAACGCCCTTTTTACTCTCGTTATCGTGATTTCCGAATACGGGCGCCCAAGGGATTTGAAAGGTTTCCATGAAATTAACGAAAGAAGTAAATGCCGTACCGCTATCGTCGAACTCCCCGTACACAAGGTCGCCCGTAATAAGAATCAAATCGGGCTTCGTCGCCTGTATCGTTTCCGTTATGTAATTATAGCACCGCTCGTTGACTTTATCCGTCGCCCACGCCACAAGATCCAAGCCTTCGCGGCCCGGGCGCGCTTGCGCCACGTCAATAATTTGCGTATCGGTCAATTGCAACACGATCGGCGTTTTTCCTGACGGAATTTCTACGATAAAATCAGGAATATTCAACGGCGCGAGCACCACCGTATCCGATTGCGTTATCTCCATATTCCCCTCCTCGTCGAAATAGTATTTCTCACAATTCGAGCAATACCAATATTCGATCGAGCCGTCCTGCTTTCCAACCGCAGTCACCGCCTCGTAATGAACGAAATCCGTATGCGTTTTTTTAATCGCAATATCCTTTTCCGAAAGCACCGCCGTACAGGTCTCGTCCGAGAACAGCTTTCCGCACTCCGAACAAGTCCAATATGCAATATTCCCGTCTTCCGTACAAGTCGCGGCTTTTTCGTCCGTCTTTACCCCCTTGTGCCCTTCCGCCGCAAGCACCGTTTCGGCAATCGTAATTTCTTTCGTGCACGCTTCGTCCGAGAACAGCTTTCCGCACTCCGAACAAGCCCAATATGTGATATTCCCGTTTTCCGTACAGGTAGCGGCTTTTTCGTCCACCTTTACGCCCTTGTGCCCTTCCGCCGCAAGCACCGTTTCGGCAATCGTAATTTCTTTCGTGC
>CAYWML010000086.1:3644-3945 GCA_964459515.1 uncultured Clostridia bacterium
ACAAGCCCAATATGTGATATTCCCGTTTTCCGTACAGGTAGCGGCTTTTTCGTCCGTCTTTACCGATGCGTGTTGATGTACAGCGGAAGAACTTTCTAAAACGCTGCTTTCTTGTACACTACTTTCTTGCGCACTATGCACGGACGAAGAACTATTGCTCGGAAGCAATCCGCCCAAAGCCGAACAAGAAGCCGCAATCGTCATCATTGCCATACTCAATACAGCCAACAAAAATTTTCTCATCAATTTTGCTCCTGTTACAATAATATTTGACCAGAAAAATATTTCAATCCAGAAATGC
>CAYWML010000087.1:0-3863 GCA_964459515.1 uncultured Clostridia bacterium
CAGAACGAAATCGCACGGAAGCCAAACGCCGAGCAACTGCGTAAAAGCGGCAATCGAGGGTTTGAAAGAGCTGAAAACCGTTGAACAGGTTGCAGCCCTTCGCGGTAAGTCCGTCGAGGAAATTTTGAGCTGAGAAACGGAGGAGTAAGACATGGCAAAAATCAGAGTAACGCTCGTAAAGAGCACGATCGGTCAGGTAGCGTCTGTAAAAGGCACGGTAGCTGCGCTCGGTCTTAAAAAAATCCGTTCTTCCAAAGAGCTTGACGACAGCCCTGCAGTGCAGGGTATGCTGAAAAAAGTGCAGCACCTCGTCAAAGTAGAAAACATCTAAGGAGATTATCATGAGAATAGATACTCTTTCTCCCGCAAAGGGAGCAACGAAGGAATCGAAAAGACTCGGTCGCGGTATCGGTTCCGGCACGGGTAAAACCTCCGGTAAGGGACACAAAGGGCAGTGGGCTCGTTCCGGCGGCGGTGTACGTCCCGGCTTTGAAGGCGGTCAAATGCCTATCGCGCGTCGCGTGCCGAAGAGAGGTTTCAACCACGTAGGCAAGAAGGAATACGTCATCGTAAACCTTAGCGACTTGGCAGAGCTTCCCGCAGGTACGGTGGTCGATTACGGTTTCGTTATGGAAAACGGCTTGGCAAAGGAAGTAAAAAACAATTGCGGACTGAAAGTTCTCGGTAAAGGCGAATTGAAGGTCGCGCTTACCGTGAAAGCTGCGAAATTCTCCGCATCCGCAAAGGAAGCGATCGAAGCGGCGCAGGGCACGGCGGAGGTCCTCTAAAAAGAACATAAGGTGACGCGGAAGACTGTTTTTACGGTTTTCCGTAGTCGCATTATTTCTCCTCCCGCACTCGTTACGTCGCGCAAGGCGCGGCGCAACGTGAAAATTTAACCATTGACGGAGAAACAAAATGTTACAAACCATCATCAATGCCTTTAAGGTAAAGGAAATCAGACATAAGGTGTATATGATGCTCCTTTTGTTGCTTGTTTTCCGTATCGGCTGTTTCATTCCTATTCCCGGTTTGGACAGAACCACGTTTGAAGGCGCGATTACCGGTAATGACTTTCTCACGCTTATGAGCAGCATCACCGGCGGTGCGCTCTCTCAAGGCACTTTATTCGCTTTGGGTATCGGACCTTACATCAACGCGTCGATCATCATGCAGCTTCTCTGCGTAGGTATACCTGCGTTGGAACGGCTTTCCAAACAAGGCGAAGAAGGACATAAAAAGATCGCGCAATATACGCGTTACGTCACCATCCTTCTTGCCATCGTGCAGTCGGTAGGTATCATCGTCAGCTTTGCGCAGAGTTCCGGCTCTATCAACACCTCCTTGTTTTTCGGCAAGACGTGGGTTGCAGGCGTTTTCATGACGATTGCATATACGGCAGGCGCGTTTATCGTAATGTGGATCGGTGAAAGAATCACCGATTTCGGCGTAGGCAACGGTCAATCCATGATTATCTTCGTGGGTATCCTTGCTTCGGCAGGCATTCAAATCGTAGCAAAAATCGAGGCGATCCCCGGCGATATCAATCAAATTTGGGATTTAATCGCATTCGTCCTCGTATCGGCAATTATCTTCTTTGCGATCATTTACGTCGATCTTTCCGAAAGAAAAGTTCCCGTACAATACGCAAAGCAAATCAAGGGCAGAAAGATGTACGGCGGTCAGTCCTCGTCGATTCCCATTCGAATCAGCGGCGGCGGCGTCATGCCACTCATCTTCGCGTTCTCTATCCTCAGCTTCCCCCAAATGCTTTCCAGTATGTTCTGGTCGGGATCTAAATTCGATATTTGGTGGACGAACTGGATGTCGGCTTCGGCGGACGGATGGGGCGCAGTCGTATATTCGCTCGTTCTCTGCGTGTTGATTTTTGCATTCTCGTTCTTCTATGCGCAAATGCAATTCAATCCCGAGGACGTATCCAAGAGCATTCAGCAGAACGGCGGCTTTATCCAAGGCATTCGCCCCGGTAAAGCGACGGAGGCATATCTGAGAAAGATTTCCAACCGTATCACGTTGTTCGGCGCGATCTATCTTTCGTTGGTAGCGTTTATTCCTTCCGTTGCGTTCGCGTGGGCGTCGTTCGATCTCGTCAACGTGTTCTCTACGACGGGTATTCTGATCGTCGTATCGGTTGCAATGGAATTTGAAAAACAATTGCAAGCGCAACTGATGATGAAGAATTACAGAGGCTTCTTGAAGTAAGCAGCGTAAGCCGCACGCTTTGTCTTGAGCGGCAGAGCGTGCAGGCTGCTATCGAATATAACGGCTACATACGTAATTCGGAGGCGAATAAACATGAACATTATTTTACTCGGCGCGCCCGGCGCGGGCAAAGGCACGCAGGCGTCTAAAATTTCCGACGCTTACAACCTGCCGCATATTTCCACGGGCGACATTTTCAGAGAAAATATTAAAAATCAAACCCCTATCGGGGTGCTTGCGAAATCTTACATCGATAAGGGACTGCTCGTCCCCGACGAAGTAACTTGTAAGATTGTAGAAGAACGCATTTCTCGCGAGGATTGCCGAAACGGCTATATGTTGGACGGCTTTCCGCGTACGATCGCGCAGGCAGAGGCACTCGATAAAATAACGCAAATCGATCTCGTAATCAACATTGACGTAGACTTTTCGTTGTTGCTCGATCGTTTGTGCGGCAGACGCGTGTGCAAGACGTGCGGCGAAAGTTATCACGTATCGCGTTTGAACGGCGCGACGGAATGCGCGCGTTGCGGCGGCGAACTGTATCAAAGAAAGGACGATAATCCCGAAACGGTACAAAGTCGTTTGGATGTATACACGGCGCAAACCGCACCGCTTATCAAGTATTACGAGAGAAAAGGCATTCTTTTCAACGTCACGGGAAACACGACGCCCGAAGACGTATACGCCGAGGTTTCCGAAAAGCTCGACGAAATGAAGAAATAAAGTATGATCCACGTAAAAAGCGAAAAGGAAATCGAATATATTCGCGAAGCCTGCCGTATCGTAAAAGAAACGTTGGACTTCGTCGGTTCGAAAATCCAAGTCGGCATGAGCACGAAAGAAGTTGACGAGCTGGTGGAGCGGTACATTCGTTCCTGCGGCGCAAATCCTTCCTGTATCGGTTACGGCGGTTTTCCTGCGGCGGCGTGCGTTTCGGTCAACGAAGTCGTGGTGCACGGCATTCCGAGCGAACGCATTTTGCAGGACGGCGATATCGTCAGCGTGGACATCGTAGCCGATAAAAACGGGTATCACGGCGACGCTTGTCGTACCTTTTGCGTAGGCGCGGTCGCGCCTGAAACGAAAAAGCTCGTATCCGTAACGGAGGAATGCTTTTTCAAAGCCATCGACGGGTTGCGCGCGGGTACGCCGTTGTACGACATCGGCTATCGCGTGCAAAAACATGCGGAGGCGCACGGCTACGGCGTTATTCGTTCGTATACGGGACACGGCATCGGCAGAGAAATGCACGAGGATCCGTCCGTTCCGAATTTCGGACGATTGGGTACGGGTACGCGCTTAAAGGCGGGAACGGTGCTTTGTATCGAACCGATGATTGCAATGGGCGATTGGCGCGTACGGGTTTTGCGCGACGGTTGGACGGCGGTTACGGCGGACGGAAAACCTGCGGCGCATTATGAAAACACGGTCGTCATACGCGAAGACGGCGTGGAAGTGCTTACTTTATAAGCGGAACAAAAGAAGAGCCGAACGGCTCGACGAGAAAATAACGGAGGGAGTTTCTGTGTCCAAAGACGACGTAATCGAAGCGGAAGGGAAAGTAGTGGAAGCGTTGCCGAACGCAACCTTCAAAGTGCAACTTTCCAACGGGCATACCATCACCGCGTATATATCCG
>CAYWML010000088.1:0-3780 GCA_964459515.1 uncultured Clostridia bacterium
ATTATCGGCACAAAACTCACCGAGCAAGAAGCTCGCGACAAACTCAAAACAGCATGAAAAATTCCAATTTTTCGAGGCAAAGCATGGGTTGGTTTCATTATCACGGATTGATTATGATTGCAATTATTATGATACCGAATATCCTATTTGCAATTAAAAATAAAAACGGTTTTCAAAATCAATGGCACAATAAATACGTTGAAACGACGAAACAAATAGGACGATACGGTTGTTTTATCTTTATATTTAGCGGAGTTATACTTCGGCCGATACCGCTCATTGCATCTGCGCTTCTCTTCGCCCCAAGCCATATTCTGATCTCCTATAAAAACGCAAAAAAGAACAACCGATTTTGATTATAATAACGCCGCGCCTTTTCAACGCGGCGTTTCATTTATTCCAAATATTGCGAAACGGTATACGAAAGCCTATCCAAAACGTCCTCTATTTCGCCGAACAGCATACACCCCGCCGCGCGCACATGTCCGCCACCGCCGTACACGCCTGCAATGCGATTGACGTCTGCGTACTCCTTAGAACGCAAAGATACTTTATATTGTCCTTTTTTCACTTCCAACAGCGAAGCGGCAACCTCCACCGTTTCCACGCTCAAAGGAAACGCGACAAAGCCCTCCGTTTCCGCGTTGTCGGCGCCGCATTCCCGCAACGCCTGTTGCGAAACGACGACAGCAGCGAAACGATCGTCGTGAAAATAGCGGATATTCACCGCAGTGCGCGCCAAAAGCGCGGCGCGCGCCTTCGACTGCCGCTCGAAAAGCAAATAATGATACCGTCGCATATCCGCGCCATAGCGAAGCAATCGTGCCGCAAGCAACATCGTTTCCTCCGTAACGTCGTCGTGAGCGAAATTGCCGGAATCGGTCATCAGTCCCACCAAGAGATATTCCGAGAGTTTTTTATCAAACGGAACACCCATGTATTCGATGAGTGCAGAAATATTCATACAATTCGCCGCGCAACGCCGCACGTAATTATACCGAGCAAATCGCGTATTCGATGCGTGGTGATCGATATTCACCGTATCGACATTCTTTCGTTTTGCCCCAATCCAAGCGTTATAAAGAAAGCCGAAGCGTTGTTCGTCGCTGCAATCGACGGCAACCGCCAAATCAAAAACGCGCGTCGGAGCTTTTTGAATTTTTTCCGTACCGTCGATAAAACGAAGTTTTTCGGGCGCACCGCCGTCCACGCACAGCTCGCAAGCAATCCCCTTGTTTTCCAAAGCATACGCCAAAGCAAGTCCGCTCCCGACGGCATCCCCGTCCGGACGTTGGTGCATAAAAATTGCAACGTTGCGCGCCGCGAGCAATCGTTCGGCTATTTCATTCCAGCTTTCCTTTTCCATTTCTTTTCCTTTTCTTGGTTATTTTCATGTAAGCTACTCATTTGCAAATTTTCGGAGCATACTGCGCGACTCGCCTGTCGCGTTAGAACGCAAGCTCCGCTTGCTTATTACGGGTATACCGCGCGACTTTCGTCGCTCAAAACGCCTGTCGGCGTTGTTTTTTTGCAATGGGGCGTTGCCCCCTGCACCCCCACAAGGAACTATGTTCCTTGACCTTGGATTACGCAAACTCCGCTTGCTTATTACGGGTATACCGCGCGCCTTTCGTCGCTCGAACGCCTATCGTCATTGATTTTTGCAATGGGGCGTTGCCCCCTGCCCCCTACAAGGAACTATGTTCCTTGACCTTGGATTACGCAAGCATAGCTTGCTTATCAAAGTAAACCGCGCAACTGCCATCGCCCCTCCCCGTCATTGCGAGGAGCAAAGCGACGAAGCAATCTCGTGGCAATCCAAAGGATTGCCGCGGAACGCACGCTCCGTTTCACAGCCTTTCGTCATTGCAAGGCGCAAAACGACACAGCAATCAAAAACGCGCCGCAAAAGCGCGCGTTTTCATTGTTTATTCCGTATCGGTTTCTTCGTCCGCCGTCGTCGTATACGTAATCGACTTAAACAACTCGTCCATTTTCGAACCATACGCCATACTCACATCCGCCTTAAACGTCAAAGCGGGTACGGTACGCATACGCATTACCTGCGCCAATTCGTGACGAATATAACCTGCCTTTTCCTGCAACGTTGCAAAAGAAATTCGCGCTTCTTCCTCGTTTACGCCGTAAATGCTTACGTAGATATTCGCCGTTTTCAAATCGGGAGCGACATCCGCCTCCGTGACGGAAATCATGCCTTTAAGAGAGGGCGTTCTATCTTTCATACGACGGATAATTTCGCTGATTTCCTTTTGATATTCACCGTTCAAACGGGAAGTCCTCGAAACTTTCATTACGCCTTGATTTCCTCCGTGATATAGCACTCGATAATATCGCCGACGCGAATTTCGTTGAACCCGTCGATGGCGCAACCGCATTCATAGCCGTAATTGACTTCCTTAACGTCGTCCTTGAAACGTTTAAGCTGTTTCACGCCGCCCTCGCAAATCATAATATCCTCGCGATAAATGCGCAACTTGCCGCCGCGGACAATCTTGCCTTCCGTCACGTAGCAGCCTGCAACCGTGCCCACGCCCGTAATATTGAACGTCTGGCGCACCTCGCATTTACCCGTAAGCACTTCTTTGAGTTTCGGCGCAAGCATACCCTTCAAAGCCGCTTCCATATCGTCCAACAACTCGTAGATAATGCGGTAGCTCCGCACGTCCACTTTCGACGTTTCCGCAAGCTTCTTCGCCTTCGTGTCGGGACGAACGTTAAAGCCGATGATAATGGCGTTCGCGCTGTCCGCCAACATAACGTCGCCTTCGTTGATCGCGCCTGCCGCCGAATGAATGACCTTCACGCGCACTTCTTCGTTGGTGAGTTTTTCAAGCGATTGTTTCACCGCTTCCACGCTGCCTTGTACGTCGCCTTTCACGATGAGATTGAGCGTCTTTATCTTGCCCTCTTCCACCTGCGCGAATACGTCGTCCAAAGTAACGCGGCTCTGCTGTTTAATCATGCTCTCGCGCTCGCGATTTTTACGTTCTTCCTGCACTTGCTTCATCAATGCCTGATCGACCGCCATAATGCTGTCGCCTGCGTTGGGAACGTCCTCTAAGCCGAGAATCGAAACCGCCATGGACGGACCTGCGCTCTTAATCGCTCTGCCCTTGTCGTCGAACATCGCGCGAACGCGCCCCATCGTCGTACCCGAAAGAATATTATCGCCCGTTTTCAGCGTACCCGTCTGTACGATAATACTTGCGACAGGACCTTTTCCCTTATCGAGCTTCGCTTCGATAATCGTACCTTTCGCCTGCCGATCGGGATTTGCTTTCAATTCCTGCATTTCCGCAACGAGATTGACAGCGTCGAGCAATTCGTCGATACCCATACCCGTCTTTGCGGAAACGGGAATTACCATCGTTTCGCCACCCCACTCTTCGGGCACGAGCTCATGCTCTATAAGCTCCTGCTTCACGCGATCGGGGTTGACTTCGTATTTATCCATTTTGTTCATCGCAACGATAATGGGTACGTTTGCCGCTTTTGCGTGGTTGATGGCTTCCACCGTCTGCGGCATGATACCGTCGTCCGCCGCCACGACGAGAATGACGATATCCGTCACCTGCGCGCCGCGCGCACGCATTGCCGTAAATGCCGCGTGCCCCGGCGTATCAATAAAGGTAATCTGCTTACCCTTCGCCGTCACCGTATACGCACCGATGCTCTGCGTAATGCCGCCTGCTTCTCCTGCCGTAACCGACGTAGCGCGAATTTTATCCAAAAGGGAAGTTTTGCCGTGGTCGACGTGTC
>CAYWML010000089.1:0-3700 GCA_964459515.1 uncultured Clostridia bacterium
ATTTTTTTTTAAATTTCTCGTTTGTTTTGCTTGACTTTATTTTGCAGGTCTTAATGTTTATTTTTGCAAAATAAGCTACGCGCGATTTCGCCGTGAACCCATTTTACAATTAGATTATAACACACAAAATGCAAATACCCAATATGCAATATTAGCGAAAAACTTCTCTTTGGTGACTTTTTTGGCAATTTTCTTTCTTTTAATTACAGATTTTCGTTGACACGGCGCAGGAAACATGCTATACTACCGATATGAAAGAAGAAATCCCCGTTTATTTAGAACACCCCACCGTTCTATTCAATACCTATTTGACGGAAGCGCATGACGAAACGCCGCATATGCACCAATTCGTGGAAATATTCTATATCGTAAACGGCACGATCACGCATTGCATAAACGGAAGCAAAGAAACGCTCTCCGTAGGCGACTTATTTTTGATTTTCCCGAATACGTCGCATTATTTCTCGCGCAAAAACGAATGCACCCACCGCGATTTCATCATCAACCTTTCCTTGGCGTTGCCGACTTTCGCCTATATCGATAACGCCTTTTTCACCCTCGCAGAAAGAAATAAATTCGTACACTGCAAAATCACGACGGAAGATATTATTTTCTTGGAAGACAATATAAAAAACTTCTTCGAAGAATCCGACGTTTCCAAAAGAAAGAATTTCGAGAAAGTTTTGACGACTACGCTTGCAGGGCTGATTTATTTGCATGCAAACAAAAATATCGGCATTGAAAATTTTAGGGCGAAATGCGAAGAAGCGATCTCCAACGCGTTCATTCAGAAAAACGCCTTGGAAATCATTCGCAACGAATTGGGATATAACAAATACTACCTCTGCCGTAAATTCAAAGAAACCTTCGGCGTCACCTTGCTCGATTACGTAAACGCCTTGAAACTGAATCATGCGGCGTATTTATTGAAAACGACGCGCTATACGCTGACGGAAATCTGCGATCAAATCGGAATCGAAAGTATGCCTTATTTCATCAAAATTTTCACGAAGAAATACGGCACAACGCCTGCAAAATACCGAAAACACAAATAGTGCATAATAAAAACGTCTCCTTGCGCAGGAGGCGTTTTTTCAGGCTCGGCACGGCATTCCGCGACCTATCCGACGCCTAATTTCATCAAAAAAAGTCAATAGAGAGAACTCTTTTGTTAATATTGCATATTTTCGTTTTCCGTTTATTGTGTTATAATCGAATTGTAAAACGAAAAATCGGGAAAAACCGTCTTTCTTTTTATAAAAAATAAAAAAACGGTAAAGAAAAAATGAAAAAGTCAAAATGGTTAATGTGCGTTATGAGTATCTGTATTTTAGCTTCCGCGGCAACGTTTTCCGCCGCCTGTTTCGAAGCCGCTCCGTCAGCTTCTAATTCCGAAATATCTTCTTCCGTTTCGAGCCATACTTCAAGTTCTACGACGAATTCGGATTCGAGTTCGGAAGAAAACTTTAATTCAAGCTCCGCTTCCGACTCCGAATCAACCTCAGTAACGACTTCGGATTCGAGTTCGGAAGAAATCTCTAATTCAAGCTCTGCTTCCGATGACACTTCGAGCTCGGCTGCAACTCCCGATATACCCAATCGACTTGAAATACTTTCCCCCGAAGGGGAAGTGACGGCGTATAAAGAAAACGTCGTAAACTATCTGAAAGCAGGCGACGGCGCAAACGTACGCAATTTCACGAAAAGCTTGCAGGACGCCTCTTCACCCGTTTCCATAAAATGGAATAGCACGTGGGAGGCGGCGGACGCATTCAAAATAGAATATTCCGTCAACGAAGATTTTTCGGACGCTATCACGACAAAAGTCGCTTCTACCGAAAACAAACTCGAAGTTTACAACCTTCTCAAAGCGACGACATACTATCTGCGTGTTTCCGCGCTGTGCGGCGAAAACGTATTGGATTGCGCGGCAACGACTTTCACCACGACGGACCTCGGTCCGCGCGTCATGAACATCGACGGAATTTACAACGTGCGGGATCTCGGCGGCTATCTCACGGCAGACGGAACGAGAACCAAGCAAGGGCTTATTTTTCGAGGCGGCGCGCTTTCCGAAAGCACGGACAAAACGTATACTTATGTCGCTTTGAAGGAAAACGGAAAAAAATACATGAGCGAAACGCTCAAAATTCAAACGGATTTCGATTTAAGAAGTACCGCAGAAAACCTCGGATTAACGCAAAGCCCTATCCCGAACGCAACGTTGGAATATTACGGCATCGGCGGCTATTTGTCTGCTTTTTCAGACAAAAACGGATATAGAAAGGTATTCTCCGCCTTGGCTGACGAGGCTAAATATCCGATTTATATACACTGCACGGGCGGCGCGGACAGAACGGGAACGGTCTGCTTTTTGGTCAACGCCTTGCTCGGCGTAGACGAAACCGCGCTTATACAAGATTACGAATTTACTTCGTTTTCCATCTACGGAATGCGTAATTCCAAAGAAACCACCTACGATTTCGCACGTTTTGCGGAAAAGCTGAAAGCCGACTATGCGGGGACGACGCTCGCCGAAAAAACGGAGAACTATTTGCTCTCTATCGGCGTTACGGAAAACGAAATATACAATATTAAAGCAATCATGCTCGGAATGCCCCTCAAAACGACCGTCACGGCACAAGCAACATTCACAAAACAAAAAGACGAAACCCTCCAAATCACCCTCGGCAACGCCAACAATATCGGAACGATCGAAAAAGTACGGATTGCCGATGCGGAAGTTGCGTTTTCCGTGCAAGGAAAAGAAATCCTCGTTGCCAATGCGGATATGCCCGAAGGACTTTCGGACGGCACGATAAACGGCAGCGTGATCATCAACGGGTTGACTTATCCGTTCACCTTTGAATACGACGGTAAAATGCGCGTTGCCGCGATTGCCGAAGAAAACATCACCTTAAACGCCGAACGCCTTTCCGTTTCGGGAACGACGGCTATCGGCTACGACGGAACGATAGCGGAATTAAAAATCACCAAATTGACCGAAATCAACTACGGCGGCGTATACTTCACAATCGGTAATTACGGCGTAAGATTCCGCGGCGACTTATTCCGCGCGGCTAAACTTGAAAATAAATACGCGGAATATTCTCCGAGAATACAAATCGATGACGCACCGCCTCCCTCTAACGTTTTTAATCAAAGCGGCGGAGCCACGCTCGGACTTAGCGTAACGATAAAAGACGAAACAACCGTCACCATAACCGTGTTCATCAACGATGCAAAAGTCGGTTCTGCGGACGTCGCGCGCGTCACCGACGAAATCGACTCCGAAAACACAGTTTTCACCGTATCGATCGAAGCGGGGTATGTCAGCGAACTTTGTATTGAAAACGCATAAACGTAATTTTACGCAGTTTCTTTCCGCACGAATGCAACGACATGCAATTCCAACGATACATCCCCCTCTATGCCGCACTTTTGGCGTAGAGGGTTATCTTCACAAAAAAGCCCGCTCCCGAAGCCATAATAAATTTATATTATTGGCAATATTGTAACCTTTCAAAGACAATAATACGTTACCCCTTATCTACTTTTAGCGCTATACACAAAAAACAAGCTCCATTCGAGGATAAAACCCGTTTTCAATCGTTAAAACTCCAACCGTATATAATGTGTTTTTATTTCGCCTGCGCGTAAGATCGGTTTTTCGAAGCCGTCCGTATTGATCGCGTTCGGC
>CAYWML010000090.1:0-3685 GCA_964459515.1 uncultured Clostridia bacterium
CGCGCATACTCTTTTCAAAAATCTTGTTTTCGTTCCAATATTCGACGACTTCCTTTTCGCGTTCCACAAAATTCATGGAAGTATCTACTTTTTTGTACATAGCCATACTTTTTCTCCTTTTCGCAAGGTTTTTATAAAAACAGCGACCGCTGCGCTTTGGAAACGCAACGACCGCTTACAGCCGCAACAACAACCACCAAAACGAACCATCATTCGTTGCCCATGATAACGGACGGCAACCCCGTACCCGACTACTCGCCGAAGCTTTCGCCGAATCGGCTACGAGGTGATAACTCTTACGCGCTCCTTTTTCCTCTCAGCAATACGGAATTTCTCTGTGCGGAGCTTTCGTAAAAGCGTTGTCCTCGCGCAAACGCCTTTCTATTTACTTCAATATATAATATTATAACGCATTCACGCGCGTTTGTAAAGCGAATTTCCCTGCCTTAGCCGAAAATTCCTTTACGAAGCTCTACGGAAAGCACTTTCGTACCCGAACCGTCGAATACTTTTTCAATTTCCGCCGTCGTGACAGCCTCCGTCACGTCCACGAAAATCACCTTTTTCTTATAATTCGCTTTCGCCGCGCGCACGCCGTCCAAAAGAGCGAGCTTCGTCGCAAGCTGTTCGGCGCAACGCGCGCAACAAAAGTCGTCTACGTATACCGTCTTTTTCATAATCGAAAATTCCCGTCGCCGTAACGAGCGGCGGCACCGACGTCAAGGGGTAACGCGGTTGATATCGCGAGGGAACATCGTCGCTTCGCGAACGTTTTTCGCGCCGAGAAGGTGCATCGTCAAACGCTCCAAGCCCAAACCCAAACCGCCGTGCGGAGGCGCGCCGTATTTATGCAACATGAGATAGGTGGCAAATTCTTCGGGGTTCATGCCGAGTTTCTCCATTTTCGCCACTTGCTCTTTGTAATCGTGCACGCGCTGACCGCCCGAAGTGATTTCCAAACCGCGGAAAAGCAAGTCGAAAGACAGCGTGTATTCGGGATCTTCGGGATCGTCCATCGTATAGAAGGGACGTTTTTTGGAAGGATAGTGCGTGATGAAAATAAAATCGGAATTGAACTGCTTCTTTGCGTATTTTCCGAGGATTTGTTCCTCCTCGGGATCGAAGTCTTTCATATCGGTAGGCTGATATTTGAACTTCTTCATGATGATCTCTTTCGCTTCCATGAACTTGATGACGGGAATTTCCGTAATTTCGGGAATATCGACGCGGAGAAGCTCCACCTCGTTTTTATACTCCGTCTTTAACAGCTCCATGATATACTTCAACACGCCCGTTTCCATATTCATGATGTCCTCGAAAGAATCGATAAAGCCCATTTCCAAGTCCATGGAAATGTACTCGTTCAAATGGCGGCTGGTATCGTGGTGTTCCGCGCGGAATACGGGAGCAATCTCAAATACGCGCTCGTATACGGCAACTAACGCTTGCTTATAAAGCTGCGGCGATTGCGCAAGATAGACTTGCTTTCCGAAGTAGTCCAATTTGAACACGTTCGTGCCGCCCTCTGCGCCTGCGAAGTTGATCTTCGGAGAATGGATTTCCGTAAAGCCTTGCCTAGAAAGGTATTCGCGAAAACCGCGCTGTATGCCCTCCTGCAATTTGAAAATCGCGCGCTCTTTCGGGTTACGCAACGTAACGGGGCGATAATCCAATTTCGTGGAAAGATCGCAATTTACTTGTTTTTTCGTAATCACGACGGGCGGAATATCCGCAGGATGCGAAAGCAGCTCGATGTTATGAATCTGCAATTCGTAACGCTTGCTACCGTCTTTGGTTTCGCCTGCGACGACTTTACCCGTGATTTTTGCCGCGCACTCCTCTTTCACATCCTCGCCCATGCGGTAATCGGAAAAAGTTTCCGCGTATACGCACTGAACGGTTTCGCGCGCAGTGCGAAGAATGACAAAAGCAAAATCCGACATCATGCGAATGTTGTGGATTGTGCCCTTGACGGTTATTACCTCGTTTTCATGCTTGCCGAAGTCGGCGTAAGCAACGACGGTCTGTTTTTGTTCTCCTGTAATCGTCATACTTATTTTACCTCAACGACAAAGTTTTTGCAACTTTGTCCAATTTCTTCATAAACACTATTTTAATATGTTTGACAAAAAAAATCAAGAAAATTATAATAGATTTATAAAACTTTTTTTGCGGGAGCGCGTAAAAACGACTTTCGTCGCAATTTTGCGACGCGTTCCCCTGCTTTTCGGAGGTTTGCACATGCGCGTACTTGCGATAAACGATATATCCTGCGTCGGAAGATGTTCCCTCACCGTCACCCTGCCGATCATTTCCGCCTGCGGCGCGGAATGCAACGTTTTGCCGACTGCTTTGCTTTCCACGCACACGGGCGGTTTCGAGGGGTACACCTTTCGGGAACTCACCGACGAAATCCCGAAAATATTGCAACATTGGAAAAAATTAGGCATTCGTTTCGATTTTATTTACAGCGGCTATCTCGGCAACGTTTCGCAAATCGAAACCGTGCTTTCCGTCAAACGGGATTTTCTCGCCGAAAACGGAAAATTCATCGTCGATCCCGTCATGGGGGACGACGGGAAGCTCTACGCAGGTTTCCACGCGGACTATGTGACGAAGATGCGCGCCCTTTGCAAGGCGGCGGATTTTATTCTTCCCAACGTCACGGAAGCCTGCTTCCTCGCAGACATGCCCTATCCATTGCAGGCATTCGACGAAAACGAGCTGTTTTCACGGCTTCGCACGCTTTGCCCCCGTCCCGTGCTTACGGGCGTGCCCGAGGGAAAAGGCGTTTGCGTACTATACGCCGACGAAGAAGGGAAGGTGCGCCGCTATACGCACGAAAACGTGCAGGGATTTTTTTGCGGCGCAGGCGACGTGTTCGCTTCGGCGTTCGTCGGTGCGCTTTCGGCGAAAAAGACCGAAGAGGAAGCCGTTCGGCTGGCATCGGACTTTACGGCTGCCGCTATCCGCCGCTCGGCAAAAGAGGTTTTCGACAAACGCTACGGCTTGCCCTTCGAAGCGGAAATATTTTCTTTCTTAAAAAAATTAAACGCGTGAGATTTCCCCCGTCTTTTTGTTGACAAACTCTACGCCGAAGTTGTATAATAAAGAAAATCTGCGGTGTTCGGAGTTCGGTATAAAACGGGATCCACAGTTGATATTCGGGAGCGCGTTATTCGTGGCGATAGGCAAGGTCTGTATGTATATATACGGAAAGTCCGACGCGTCAAGATGCGGCACCCACCTGCGTGACGCGGGTTCATCTTTTTGCCGAGGTGCGGCACAGGCGGATTTTTTCTTTTGTTTATTATCGTCGCAAACGACCAACAAATTCAACAAAAGCAAGTTGAAGCCGATTGCGATAAAATTTTATAGCCATTCGCTTTCATTTTTAATGTTCTCCGTTTATTTGTTTGCAATCGTCGGGTTGCATAAAAGTAAACGGAGGCTTTTTACAAGTTTAACGGCAGAAGCTTTTCACCCTCGGACTTTCCGAGGGGGTTGCTTTTACCCTAAAAGCGTTCCCTCGACAAAAGGAAACGCATTAAACGGTATTTTTGAAAATTAAAAAACCTAAACCGTTCGACCTCTTAACAAGGCGTCGATTTAGGCTATTTGTGGTGACCTTATCGGGACTCGAACCCGAGTTTGCGCCGTGAGAGGGCGCCGTCCTAACCGCTAG
>CAYWML010000091.1:0-3653 GCA_964459515.1 uncultured Clostridia bacterium
ATCATCAAAAGCTGCATTTCTTCCACGACTTCGGAAATGCGCGCGTCGGGGCGATCGACTTTGTTGATGACGATGATCGTCTTTAAGCCGAGCGACAACGCTTTTTGCATAACGAAACGCGTTTGCGGAAGCGGTCCTTCCGCCGCGTCTACGAGAATGATCGCGCCGTTTACCATTTTCAAAACGCGCTCCACCTCGCCCGAGAAATCGGCGTGCCCCGGCGTATCGATGATATTGATTTTTACGCCCTTATAGTGCGCCGAAGTGTTTTTCGCAAGAATGGTGATACCGCGCTCCCGTTCCAGATCGCCCGAATCCATAACGCGATCCTGCACTTGCTGATTTTCGCGAAATACGCCGCCTTGCGCAAGCATCTCGTTGACGAGCGTGGTCTTGCCGTGGTCGACGTGCGCGATAATGGCTACATTTCTCAAATCTTCTCTAAGCATACTGTATTTGCTCCTTTTTCGGTAAAACTTTTTAACCTACTAATTGTAATACTTTTTTGCGAATTTTACAACAAAAAACATACGTCCGCGACGATATTTTTTATAAAAAACGAAAAAATCGCGCTTTTTATGCCGCCAAGCGCGAAATTCTTTTCTCAAAAGCGTTGCACCGCCGTATTTTTATACTCCGTAAATCGGATCGTATAGCCGTTGTCCTCCAACGGCGATCCGTCGTCCACGCACACGAAACGTTCGTCCTCGTCCAAATTCGGGAAAAAGACGTCGCCGCCGCCGACGGCGTCCACTTTCGTCACGAAAGCCCCGTTGCAATAAGGAAGCAACGCTTTATACACCTCGCCGCCGCCCATGACGAAAATCGTTTCGTTTTCGCGTGCGCGAAGTTCCTTAAAAAGCTCCGCATACGAATGCGCGATTATACATTCGTCGCATACCTGCCCCCTTGATAAGACGATATTGATGCGATTTTTCAGCGGTTTTCCGTTCGGCAACGAGCGCAAAGTTTTTCCGCCCATGACCACGGTATGCCCGACGGTTTTTTCGCGAAAGAAGCGCATATCCTTCGGCAACGAAAACATCATGCCGTTCTCTTTGCCGATCCCCCACTCCCTATCCGCGTGAACGATTGCGTACAACATAGCGGCTCTCCTCAAATCGCCACGGGGATCTTCTTTTCCAACTTTTCGTATTCGTAATCGACAAGTCGGAAACTGTCCACCGTGAAATCGTAAAAATTCGTAACGTTCGGATCGACGACGAGTTTCGGCGCGGCGTGGCGCGGATTTTGCAAGATCTCTTGTACGAGGGGTATATGTCGATCGTAAATATGCGCGTCGGCAATCACGTGCACCAATTCCCCTGCTCGCAACCCCGAAACCTGCGCAAACATGACGAGCAGCACGGCGTACTGCACCACGTTCCAATTATTCGCCGTCAACATATCGTTGGAACGTTGATTCAATATCCCGTTCAGCGTATCGCCCGTCACGTTGAACGTCATCGAATACGCGCAAGGATACAAATGCATCTCGTGCAAGTCCTGAAAATTATAAATATTCGTCATAATGCGGCGGCTAGCGGGGTTATGCTTCAAATCGTACAATACGCGATCGACCTGATCGAACTCACCCTCCTTATACTGCGCCTTTTGCGCCAATTGATAGCCGTACGCCTTGCCGATGCTCCCGTTTTCGTCCGCCCAACTATCCCATATATGCGAGCGAAGATCGCGTACGTTGTTGCTCTTTTTCTGCCAAATCCAAAGCAGCTCGTCTACGCAAGACTTAAACGCCGTGCGACGGATCGTCAAAATCGGAAACTCCTTTTGCAGATCGTAACGATTTACGATCCCGAATTTTTTCACGGTGTGCGCCGGCGTGCCGTCCTCCCAATGCGGCCGCACCGCGAGCGCGGTATCCCAAAACCCGTTCTCCATTATATCCGTCATGTTCTGCACGAAAATATCGTCTGCTCTGCTCATTTATCGCCGCTCCTTTCTCGTCGCCTCGGCTGTTCGCATGCGTAAAACCTGCCGATTCAGACGTGCTTTTTGCGATTATTATAGCATATTACGCCGCTTTCGTCAAGATTTCAAAAAGTTTTTTCGGATTATTTTTATAAAAAGTTGACAAACAAGAAAATTTTGGGTATTATATATACGTAAGAAAAAATTTTGCAAGGAGATTTTCATATCCATGAATAAGAAAACCGTAAAAGACGTAGACGTAAAAGGCAAAAAAGTGCTCGTTCGCTGTGACTTCAACGTGCCCATGAAAGACGGGGCCATCACCGACGAAAACCGTATCATCGGCGCGTTGCCCACCATTCAGTACCTCATGAAACACGGCGCGAAAGTCGTGCTTTGCTCCCACATGGGCAAGCCGCACAACGTGTTCGACGGCAAGCTCGAACTCAACAAGAAAGAAAAGGCGAAAGTAGCCGCGCTTCCCGAAGCGGAACAGGCGGCGGCAACCGAAGAATTCCTCGAAAAAGCGAAAAAGGACGTCAAAAAGCTTTCCCTCGCGCCCGTAGCGGCACGACTTAACGAGCTTTTGGACGGCAAAGTAACTTTTGCGACGGACGTCATCGGCGAGGACGCGAAAGCGAAAGTAGCCGCTTGCAAGGAAGGCGAATGCGTATTGCTCGAAAACCTGCGCTTCCATAAAGGCGAAGAAAAGAAAACGCCCGAATTCATGCAGGCGCTCGCAAGCTATTGCGACGTATACGTAAACGACGCGTTCGGCACGGCGCACCGCTCCCATGCCTCCACGGCAGGCATCGTGGAAGCAGGTTTGGTTTCCACCGCAGTTTGCGGCTTCCTTATCGAAAAAGAACTGTCCGTTATGGCAGATACGTTGGAAAACCCCGAAAGACCTTTCGTGGCAATCCTCGGCGGCGCGAAAGTCGCGGACAAGCTGAACGTCATTTCCAACTTGCTTGAAAAATGCGACACGCTGATTATCGGCGGCGGCATGGCATATACTTTCTTGAAAGCGAAAGGCGGCGAAATCGGCACGTCCCTCGTAGACGACGAAAAAATCGAATATTGCCTCGAAATGCTGAAAAAAGCGGAGACACTCGGCAAAAAAATCCTTTTGCCCGTCGATACCGTTGCGGCAAAAGAATTCCCCAACCCCATCGATGCGCCCGTAGAAACGGTCGTGGTTGATTCTATGGCTATCCCTGCGGACAAAATGGGCTTGGATATCGGACCTGCCACGAGAACGCTGTTCGCAGAAGCCGTCGCGAGTGCGAAATCGGTCATTTGGAACGGACCTATGGGCGTATTCGAGAATCCCATTCTCGCAGAAGGTACGAAAGCGGTGGCGGCTGCCCTTGCAAACGCGCACGGCAAAGCGACGACGATCATCGGCGGCGGCGATTCCGCGGCGGCAGTGCAAGTCCTCGGCTACGCCGACAAAATGACGCATATTTCCACGGGCGGCGGCGCGTCGTTGGAACTTTTTGAAGGTAAAGTGCTTCCCGGTATCGCTTGCCTCAACGACAAATAATTACGACCTCGTAAGGGCGGACGGCGTTCGCCCTTCGTTATGTTCAAACAAAAATCATATCGACGTATAAAAGCGTTTTAAAAGGAGAATACTATCATGAGAAAACCCATTATTGCAGGCAACTGGAAGATGAATAACACCGCTTCGCAGGGCGTCGCGCTCGTAAAAGCCATCG
>CAYWML010000092.1:0-3597 GCA_964459515.1 uncultured Clostridia bacterium
TAATCTCGTGGCGAGCCGTAGGCTTGCCGCGGAACAGGGGCTCGCGTTTCCGCCTATCGGCGGAGATTGCCACAATATACGAAAAAAGACCGCAGACGTACTTGCGGTCCTTTACATACATTTTTTTCGAGGACTTTTGCCCCTTTTTAAGGCTTTTACAGCGCGCGCTCCCTTTCAGGACTTGAAAATCAACAGCTTTCTGCCGACATAATTAAACGCGAGCACGATACACGTCATGATTGCTTTCGCCAGCCATTCTTTCCACGGCAATAAAAACTCCGTCCGCCCGAACAGCGTTATTTCGGGGAATACGTGCACCAACGCAACCACGCCGATTTCGGTAATACCCAAGCCGATTAACCCGATAATCGTAAACATCAAAAAGGACTTTTTCGAAGAGGCTTCTTCCTTGTTCCGCACCGAACGGAACACGAACGAAACGGAAAGCAACCAATTCACGATCAACCCCACCGTAAAGCCGAGCGCCGTAGCCGCCGCCAAAGAAAAAACGTTCCACCAACTTGCCGCCAAAAGGCTCGGCGGCAAAATCCATTGTCGAAAAAGATAAAAGACGATATAATCCACCGCCGTCGCCGTTCCGCCTACCAAAAGAAAGCGGAATATTTCCCAAAAAATTTGTGTTTTCGTTTGACGGATACGCTCCGTATTTTCTTCGCTTTGTATAGTTTCTTTCATAACTTTTCTCCTTTCCGTTTCATCGCAATTCGATATTCGTCAAATACCTGCCCGTCACATTTTTTTATTTCAAAGCGTTTCCGCAACGGATTTTTCAGATGCGAGATAATCTTTTTTCAAAGCGCGCAACAACAAAATCACGTTTACGAGTTCTATCAGCGCAACCGTTTGCAAAGACAAATAATTCATTTGATACAAATAGCGAAAAACCACGTATGCGGAACAAAATTCCGTAAGCAACAGCGTATAAACGCGCTTCGGGTGTATAAATACGTAAATAACGGAAAAAATCGTAGCGAGATAAAAATATCTTTCGTGCATGTGCGGCAACAAAAACGGAACGACGAGAGAAAACATAAAGCCGAAATCCACAAGGCTTTCTTTTTTCCACTCCGCATGCCGCGCACAAATGTAAATCAGCAACGCCGTCACGGTAATCGCAAGCACGACGAGCATTTTGCTCACACGCTCCCGATGATAGTCGCTGACATTACCGAAGAGCGCGACGAAACTCGGTGCGTTTAACGTAAGTGCGGAATATTCGCCCGCTTGATTGAAATAAATCGTCAACAAAGACCACAAACTTCTTCCGCATATCCACGAGGGAACGCAAAACAGGAAATAAACGCCGACCACCAACAAAGGCGACCATACGGGTATTTTTTTCTTAAACCACAATACGGCGAACAGCGGTGCGAAGAAAACGGCTTGCAACTTAAAAGAAAAGGCAACGCCGTATACGACGACCGACCAAATGTTGTGATTTTTCATCAGCAAATACAAGCTTATCACGCAAAATGCCGTAAATATGGAATCGCACTGCGCCCATGCGCCGCTGTTGAGAAAAACGCTCGGCAACAGCAAAGCCACGCAATAAGCCGCAAAAGCGGCATATTTCTTCCCCGTTCCCTCTTTCACGCAAAGTGCCACAAACACCGCCAAAACGATGTCGAACAAACAGGAAACCGCTTTTATGGAATACAATGAATCCACGGGAATCCACGTCAACACGGTAAGCACGTAAAAGTACGCGGGCGTATAATCCCCGATTTGTCTGCCGAGCGCATGCCGCGCCCCCTCTTCTTTAATTGCCGTAAACCAATGGATCAAAAAGCTGTTATAATCGCCCGTGCGCCCCTTGAACAACGTAACGCGCAACAACATTGCCGCAATCGCTACGCCGATATATAACAACGGAAGCTCCGCTTTGACAAAAAACGCTTTTATCTTCTCCGCGCAAATGCGCAGACTTTTCTTAAATTGTACTTTCACGAACCCCTCCCGCGCTTTCTTACGTAATACACCGCGCCCGTATACTGTCTTTTATTCTATTATACACGCAAAATCCTTAAAAGTCAAGGATTGAGGCGCAACAAAAAGAGTCTTTCGGGCGTTATGCCGAAAGGCTCTTTTTCACGCGCTTTTACGCGTTTTCTTTGGCTGCGTTTTCGTTGTTCTCCGAAGCCGCTTTCGCGTCCGCCGTCATGGCGTTGTAGCCGCCGATGTACTGCGGCGTAATGTTCTTGTACGCCTTTGTACCCGTGCCGGCAGGAATCAACTTACCGATGATGACGTTTTCTTTCAAGCCGACGAGATAATCGCGCTTCGTGCGGATAGCCGCCTCGGTGAGCACTCTCGACGTTTCTTGGAAGGAAGCCGCGGAAAGGAAGGAATCGGTCGCCAAAGCCGCTTTCGTAATGCCGAGCAAAACGCGTTTTGCAAGGGCAGGTCTGCCGCCGTTTGCCATCGCTTTCGCGCTCTCGTCTTGGAAAGTGACCATATCCACCAACTCTCCGGGGAGCAAGTTGGTATCGCCGGCGTTTTCCACGCGCACTTTTTTCAACATTTGACGAACGATGATCTCAACGTGCTTGTCGTTGATTTCAACGCCCTGCGAACGGTATACGGACTGCACCTGTTCGAGGATATAGTCCTGTACGCCCTTGACGCCCTGTATACGCAAAATATCCTGCGGATACACGCTGCCTGCGTTCAACAATATGCCGGGGGTGACTTTGTCGCCCTCTTTCACCTTGATCTCCGCATTGAAAGGAAGGTTGTATTCCTTGCGTACTTCGCCCGTTACGGGATCGGTGATCTTAATATGCTTCGATCCGTCGGAAGTATCGATAGCAACCACGCCGTCCGCTTCGCAAACGGTCGCGCAGCCCTTCGGACGTCTGACTTCGAAAAGTTCCTCGACGCGGGGCAAACCTTGCGTGATGTCGCCCGTAGCCGCAATACCGCCCGTGTGGAAGGTACGCATGGTAAGCTGCGTACCGGGTTCGCCGATGGATTGCGCCGCGATCGTACCGACCGCCTCGCCCACCTGCACGGGAAGGGTAGTAGCCATGTTTTTGCCGTAGCACTTCGCGCAAACGCCGTATCTCGACGTACAAGCGAAAATACTGCGGATAGAAACTTCGGTGATGCCTGCGTCGCAAATCGCCGTCGCTTCCTTTTCGTCGATAAAACGATTGGTCGCCACGATGACTTCGCCCGTAGCGGGATCGATTACGTCTTCGGCGGCAAATCTGCCGAGAATTCTCGATTTCAAGCCCTCGATCTCCTTGCCGACCGTATCGTAAATAGCCTTTACGACCATGCCCTGCGGCTTTCTGCCGGCACAGCAATCCTCTTCGCGGACGATGATTTCATGCGAAACGTCCACCAAACGACGCGTCAAATAGCCGGAGTCTGCCGTCTTCAAAGCGGTATCGGTCAAACCTTTACGACCGCCGTGCGAAGAAATGAAGTATTCCAAAACGGACAAGCCGTTACGGAAGCACGATTTAACGGGAACTTCGATTTTCTTACCCTGCGGATTAACCATTAGACCACGCATACCTGCGAGCTGTTTGATCTGGTCGATAGAACCGCGCGCACCCGAATCCGCCATCA
>CAYWML010000093.1:0-3508 GCA_964459515.1 uncultured Clostridia bacterium
AACCGCTACCGATCTTCTCGCTGCCGATAAGTACGACGTTTGCCGCCTTTACCATAGCGTCCGCCGCTTCGATTGCCGCAACAAGACCTCTCGTTTCTACCATACCCAATGCTTCCATCATAATTTTTATTCTCCTTGATTTTTTTTATTTTTTATTTTTTTTATCGTAATTTATCTTTGCCGAGTGCGTTCAACCGAGCAAACCACTCGATGTCCTCGCTTTGCCGCGCGATCACCTTATGGGTGATGTACAGCTCCCGTTTTTCGGCTTCGGCTTTTCCGACGGCGATTGCCGCTTCCACGGCTGCCGCGCTGCCCTCCACCTTGACCGCCATGACCAGAGGCACACGGGCGGAATCTCCTGCCGCGGGCTTGTTTTTGTCGATTGCCACGATCTCCACGTCCGCCGCTTTCGCCATAGCGTCCGCCACGACGATTGCCGTAGCGAAGCCGAATACTTCTATCATGCCAAGTGCCATTCCTTACTCTCCTTTGCGTTGAAACAACGTTCCGCCGCGCAAGCCTTATTTATTGACGTAGCAGATCTTAATGCCCTGCTGGGAAACGTTCGTCTCCATCGCTTCGTTCAATTGATCGAGCGGGAACTCGTGCGTGATCAAATCGGTGACGGGAATGTTCATTTCTCTTGCCTGACGAAGGAACGCCATCGTCGTGGGATAATCTTCCGCGGAATAGTCCCAAGAACCGACGATATTGATTTCCTTATTGCACATTGCGAAGTGCGGATTGACGTTGTATTCGCCGTTGTTGACGAAGAAGCCCATTTCGCAAAGTCCGCCGCCGCGACGGATATATTCGTAAATATCCTTTGCCGCCGCAGGCGCGCCCGTGCATTGGAAGGCAAAATCCGCGCCCACGCCGTTCGCTACGCTCTTGACGAGTTTTACGCGCTCTTCCAAGCACGTAATTTCCTTGAAGCTGATAACCGTTTTCGCGCCGAGCTTTTTCGCCATTTCCAAACGCTTCGGCGTACCGTCGATTGCGATGATATGGTTGATACCTGCCGCGCGCAAAACGCTGATCATGACGAGCCCGACAGGACCGAGCCCTTGAATGAGCACCTTAGAGTTGAAGTTGATAAGCCCCGTCGTCTGCGCGCGTTTCAAAGCGTGTACGCAAACGCAAGCCAATTCGAGAATCATTCTCTCTTTAAGGTTCAAATCGTTGACGACGAAATAGGTCGCGCCCTTTCCGCGGATCAACAGATGGGTGGAGAACCAGCCCGTCAAGGGATTGGCGTCGTTATGGGGAATCAAGCCGAACACGCCCTGCTTGTCGCAAAGATTGGTGTTGGCAGGTTGATTGCGGCAAATATAGCATTCGCCGCAGCTGATAACGCTCGTCACCAACTTATCGCCGACCTTAATGGGCTTGCCCGACGTATCCGTTTTGATGTTTTTGCCGAGATAGATAATCTCGCCCGTACCTTCGTGCCCGAGCGTTACGGGAATAATCCCGAACGGATCGGCTTTCCATTCGTGTACGTCCGTGCCGCAAACGCCGCAACCCTCTACTTTAACGAGAATGTCGTCGTCCGTCAATTCGGGAACGGGAAATTCTTTCACTTCGATTTTTTTCTGCGCCGTGAGCATGGCTACTTTCGCCGTTTTGGGTATTGCGCCCTTCGCCGTCGAAGCCGAGCCGCCCCCCATTTCGCCGAGGATTTTACGAACGATGCTCTCTACCTGAGAAGAAGTAATATCCATTTGTTTTCTCCCTTTCCTTAAATTAAATGATACGGAAGTAATCCGTCATAACGCAACGACGATATCTCGTAAAGCTGCGCGCGCTGGTCAAGCCCTCGCCCGTCGGCCCTGCGATCGTAAACGTCGTATGCCCTTCTCCGCCGAACCCGATACCTGCGTACGAGGGCGCGTTCTTGACGAAGATCGTCGTTTCCACCGCCCGCGCGAACCGCGTAAGATGATCGATATTCTTGGAGTGCATATGCGCCGTGTGACGGTTGCCGTGCTCCGCCTTGACGGCAAGATCGATTGCCTGTTCGATATTGTCTACGCGTACGATAGGCAAAATCGGCATCATCAATTCTTGCTGTACGAAGGGATGTTCGAAATTCGTTTCGCAAATAATGCAACGAATTTCAGGTCCGACTTTCACGCCGATTTTTTCCAACAGCACCGCCGCGTCTCTGCCGACGCACTCGCGGCTGATTGTCTTTTTCACGATACCCGTCTTGGGATTTTTCACTTCGACGAGCACGATGTCCGCAAGCTTTGCCGCTTGCTCCGCCGTTATCATGTACGCGCCGTTTTTCAACATTTCGGAAATCAATTCGTCCGCGATATTGCGGAACGCGAACACTTCCTTTTCCGCGATACAAGGCAGGTTATTATCGAACGAACACCCGTCGATGATGTCTTTCCCTGCTTTCTTAATGTCCGCCGTGTCGTCCACGATGACGGGAGGATTGCCCGCGCCTGCGCCGATTGCTTTTTTGCCGCTCGAAAGCACGCTCTTTACGACACCCGGTCCGCCCGTGCATACCAACAAACGAATATTCGGGTGCTTGTACATGATCTGCGCCGTATCCAAAGTGGGCTTCACCACCGAAGCCACCAACACCTGCGGTCCGCCTGCCATCGCGCAAGCGCGGTTGACGAGGTCTACCGCGTAGTTCGACGTCGCGATCGCGTTGGGGTGGGGATTGAACACCACGCCGTTACCCGCCGCAATCATGCCGATACTGTTGCAGATGACCGTTTCCGAGGGGTTGGTGCTGGGCGTA
The DNA here is from genome assembly GCA_964459515.1 of uncultured Clostridia bacterium. Lineage (GTDB taxonomy): Bacteria > Bacillota > Clostridia > Christensenellales > Borkfalkiaceae > Scatosoma. The sequence goes on from CAYWML010000093.1 coordinate 2,768, forward strand.
ATGCTACCCACCACGCCGAACGGAGCCATTTCCGTCAACGTTAAGCCGTGATCGCCCGTTTTCGCCTGCGCTACGATATCCGCCGTGCCGGGCGTTTTGTCCGCCACGAGGATATGTTTTGCCGTTTTATGCGCCACGCGCCCCATCTTCGTTTCCGAAACGCCGAGGTTCGCCATGATATTGGCTTCCTTTCGGCACAGCTCGCGAATGCACGAAATAATCTTTTCGCGCTCTTCGAGCGTCATGGCGCGCACCGCCTTATAGCCCGCCGTCGCAGCGTCGATCGCGTCGTTCATGTCCGTATATACGCCGATATATCTACGGCCGTTATACTGCGTGGCGTCCCAAGAGGACTTCGGTGCGGAAGCACCGCCGCCGAGACTTTTGATAACCGACGCAACGACTTCTTCGATTTGGGCTTCTGTCCAGTTAATTGCCATTTCTTTTCTCCTTTTTCCTATATTGCGAAAGGGAGTACGGCTTATTTACCGAGTGCCGCAAGCACCTTTTTCGTAATCATTTCCACAAGTTCCGCGTTTGCGCAATTGCAAGCAGGCTCTTCGTCGTACTCGATGCCGGGGTGACGGCCGGGCAAGTTCATCTTCTTTCTCAAATCCATCAACTTTTTCAGCTGTTCGCGAGAGATTTCGTGCACCGCGCCGAGGTCCATCGCGTGTTTGCAAATAACGGCGTTGAATTCCACTTCTTCCATTACGAAGAACGCCTTCGTCAGATTGCAAC
>CAYWML010000094.1:0-3364 GCA_964459515.1 uncultured Clostridia bacterium
CGTCGCCGCCGACAGGCGAAAAACCAAGGTCAAGGAACATAGTTCCTTGTGGGGGTGCAGGGGGCAACGCCCCACTGCAAAAACCAAACGCCGCATTCGCGGCGTTCAACGGCGACAGCCGCACCCTATACCCCTTTCAAGCAAGCGCCGCTTGCGCTCCAATGCCGTCAGGCGTTCCATGCGGCGACAGCCGCACTCAACTTCGTCATTGCGAAGGAGCGCGACACGCGCGACTGCGGCAATCTCCGCCGTCAGGCGGAAACGGAAGCAGGCTTCCCGAACTCGCATTCCGCGGCGAGCCGTAGGCTCGCCACGAGATTACCACGTCGCTTCGCTCCTCGTAATGACGGGGTGGGGCGTTTCGTGCCGCGTAATGACATACCCAAACTACATGCAATCAACGAAAACGGCGGCTTTGTGCGCAAATCGCACAAAGCCGCCATCATTATATTTAGAATAAAAACCTACCGCGCCAAAACGCTTTGTTGCGCTACGGATTTACGCTTCGTCCTCAGGCGTCGTTTCGCCTGCTTCCGTAGCTTCGTCCGCCGATACGACTTCCTCTTCTGCTTCATCAACCGTTTCCGCCAAATCTTCGGGGCTTAAATCCGCCGCCGTTTCTTCGGGAGCTTGCGTTTCCGCTTCGTCGTCGCGTTCGGTGACGTCCACCGTCGCCACAAGGCTGTCTTTCACGTTCATCACGCGTACGCCGCGCGTAGCTCTGCCGATACAGCTGATCGAATCCGCGTGCATACGAATAATCGTGCCGCCCGTCGTGATGATCATAATATCGTTGTCGTCCGTCACGGGTTTCAAGTTGACGAGATAGCCCGTCTTTTCATTGAACACACCTGCTTTAATGCCCTTGCCGCCGCGGCTCTGCAAGCGATAGTCGTCAATCTTGGAGCGTTTTCCGTAGCCCAACGAAGTGAGCGTGAACAAATCGAATGCGGGATCGACGATCAACATATCCACTGCGATGTCGTCTTTGGCGAGACAAATAGCCCGTACGCCCTGCGAGCCTCTGCCCGTCGGACGAACGTCCGTTTCTGCGAAGCGGATACACTTACCGCCGCGCGAAGCGATCAAAATCTCGTCGTTGCCCGTCGTGAAGCGCACCGCAATCAAGCGATCGTCCTCTTGCAACGTAATGGCGATTTTACCGTTCTTTGCGATACGCTTAAACTCGTCGGTGTGTGTTTTCTTAATCAAGCCCTTTTCCGTCGCCATGACGAGATAGCCCGTGCCGTCCTCCAATACAGGCAACACCGCTTCGATCTTCTCGCCTTGGTCGAGCTGTACGACATTGACGATTGCTCTGCCGCGCGCCGTACGGTTGGCTTGGGGAATTTCGTAGCCCTTGACGGAATACACCTTCCCCTTGGAGGAGAACAGCAAAATGGGATCGTGCGTGCAGCAGACGAACATTTTATCCACGTAATCCTCGTCCTTCGTGCGGTGCGCCGTAATGCCCTTGCCGCCTCTGCCCTGCGCCTTGTATTCTTCCACGGGCAAACGCTTGATATAACCGCCGTGCGTGATCGTAATCACGACGTCCTCTCTATCAATCAAATCTTCGTCGTCGATATTGCCGTAGTCCACGGAAATTTCCGTCTTTCTCGGCGAAGGATATTTTTCTTTTATCTCCGTCAAGTCGGTGCGGATAATATCCATCACGCGGCTTTCGTGCGCCAAAATATCTTTCAAATCCTCTATCGTCGCCTGCAAAGCCGCCAACTCGTCCTTTAATTTTTCGACTTCCAAAGACGTCAAGCGTTGCAAACGCATTTCCAAAATCGCGTTCGCTTGTTTTTCGTCCAATTCAAACGCTTCCGTCAACGCCGTGACCGCCGCGTTTTTATCCGCCGAAGCCTTGATAATGCGAATAACTTCGTCCACGTTGGCGAGTGCCAACACCAAGCCTGCGATAATATGCGCGCGTTCCTCCGTCTTGTTCAAATCGAAGCGCGTGCGACGCGTAATGACGTCCTTTTGATGTTCGAGATAATGATACAAAATCTCGCGCAGGCTGAGCGTTTTCGGCTCTGTGCCGTTCTCCACCAACGCCAACAAAATAATGCCGTCCGAGGTTTGCAATTTCGTCTTTTTATACAGCGTATTCAAAACGACCTGCGCATTCGCGTCCTTCTTCACTTCGATGACGATACGCATACCGTCTCTGCCCGATTCGTCGCGAATGTCCGAAATACCTTCCAGCTTTTTATCGTTGACCATGTCCGCAATCGTCTTAACGAGTTGCGCTTTATTCACTTGATACGGAATTTCCGTCACGACGATACGGGAGCGCGTGTTGCCGCCCGAGCCGTATTCTTCGATCTCGCACTTCGAGCGAATGACGATATTGCCCTGCCCCGTGCGATACGCCTTTTTAATGCCGCTTCTGCCCATGATGATGCCGCCCGTGGGGAAGTCGGGCGCGGGGATAATCTCCATCAGCTCGTCCACCGTGATGTCGGGGTTATCGATCATGGCGATCGCGCCGTCGATGACTTCCGCAAGGTTATGCGGCGGAATGTTCGTCGCCATACCGACGGCAATGCCGTCCGCACCGTTGACGAGCAAGTTGGGATAGCGCGCCGGCAAAACGACAGGTTCTTCCTCCGTCGCGTCGAAGTTGGGGATAAAATCCACCGTTTCTTTATCCAAATCACGCAACATTTCCGCGGCGAGCTTCGTCAACTTCGCTTCGGTATAACGCATAGCCGCGGCGGAGTCGCCGTCGATCGAACCGAAGTTGCCGTGCCCGTAAACGAGCGGAAAGTTTATGGTAAATTCCTGCGCCAAACGAACGAGTGCGTCGTATACGGAACTGTCGCCGTGGGGGTGATATTTACCCATGCAATCGCCGACGATACGGGCACACTTTCTCGTCGCTTTGTCGTTATACAAACCCATTTCGTGCATGGAATACAAAATTCTTCTGTGCACGGGTTTCAAGCCGTCCCTAACGTCGGGAATGGCGCGGGACTTGTTGACCGCCATCGCGTACGCGATGAACGAACGCTTCAACTCGTCGTCCACCTCGATGTCGAGCATTTTCGTCATCGCAAGCGTTTTCTTAAATTCCTCGGTTAATTCCGGGCTTACTTCTTTCTTTGCCATGATTTTCTCCTTATACGTCGAGGTCTGTTACCAAAGAAGCGTTCTCTTCGATAAACTTTCTTCTAAGCTCCGGATTTTCACCCATAAGCATAGAGAACATTTGATCGGCTTCCGCGGCGTCCTGCATGGTCACGCGGATAAGCGTACGCGTTGCGGGATTCATCGTCGTTTCCCAAAGCTGCTCCTTGTCCATTTCGCCAAGCCCTTTATACCGCTGATACTCCACTTTTCCGGGATTGTT
>CAYWML010000095.1:0-3156 GCA_964459515.1 uncultured Clostridia bacterium
ATTGTCCGTTCGATGCGCGCCGTTTATTCTCGATTGACGTGCGTGCCGAAATTGCTGTTTCGATAATGCGTCGGTGAAAAACCGCTCCTCCGCGTGAAAAATTTAATCAATGCGTTGTCGTCCTCAAAATTGCAATATTCCGCAAGTTCTTTTAAGGAAAGCGTGGTATTCAGCAACTTATCGCACAGCAATGCCGTACGCACGCGGTCGATATACGCTTTCATGGAAAAGCCGCAATTTTTGACAAACAACTTAGACAAATAGTCGGCGTTATAGCCGAATTTCTCGGCAACGTTTTTCACCTTCGGCGCAAAACGGACGTTGACTCGAATATATTCCCGCACTTCACCGAACAGTTTATTTCCCATAGGCTCGTCGTATTTTAATTCCGAAATAAAAGCCAACAATTTGCTTTCGATTAACACTTCGTCCGCGGCAACCGAAGCAAGATGATTCAAGTTTTTCATCAACGCCAAAGCGTTATGTTTATCCTTCGTTTTTCCGTGATATATCCCGTAACGCTCGTAATTTTCCGCATAAAAATGCACCCAGAAAAAGCTTACGCCGCTACTCTTTTTATAGCCCCTATGCGCAAAATTCGGGCGCAAACAAAGCAATTCTCCCTCGGACAATTCGTACTTTTTTTCCTCTTCTTCGATATAAACGACGCCCTTTACCACAAATATCCATTCGTACGTGCAATTCACCCGTTCGGGATGTATCCACTCGTCCTCGCTCGAAAACAAGCCCATATTGGAAAAACGCAACAGCGCGTTCGTATCGATTTGCAACATGTCGGATTTTACCACCTATTCACGGATTTTTCCCTTGCAACGCGTTCCCGTTGCTGTTATAATAATAGCATAAACGCGGAGGAAAAGCAATAAAATATGCAAAAAATCAAAAATATTTCTTTTGAAAACGTAACTTTCGACGGCGGATTTTGGAAGTCCAGATATGACTTAAACCGCAACGTAAGCCTGCAAAACGTCTATCGCCGCTTCGAAGAAACGGGACGCTTCGACGCGTTGCGTTTTAACTACGCCGAAGGAAAAACGGCTTTCCCGAATCTCGCTTTCGATTCGGACGTCGCGAAATGGATAGAAGCCGTCGCGTATCTTGTTCAAAAAAACGGCGGTTTGGAAAAGGAACAAAAAATCATCGACGAGCTCGCCCACGAAATGGAAAAGAATCAATTAGAATGCGGATATTTGAATTCGCACTTTATTCAGGTCAATCCCGACGGCATTTTCAAAGATCGCGGCGCGCATGAGTTGTATTGCGCGGGACACCTTCTCGAAGCGGCAATCGCATACGATAAAGCAACGGGAAAATCCAAGTTCTTAAACGTCATGAAAAAGTACGTCGATTATATCGAACGCGCGTTCGTCACCGACAAAACGACCGCGTTTCGCACGGGCGGACACGAAGAAATCGAGTTGGCTCTGTTAAAGCTATTCGATTATACGGACGAGAAACGCTACCTCGACCTTGCCGTGTATTTCTTAAACGAACGCGGCGCGCAACGCGAGCTTTGGCACAGCGATTTCAACGAAACCTACGACCAAAGCAACGCGCCCGTGCGCGAGCTGCCAAAAGCCGAAGGACATGCCGTACGCGCCGTCTATTTATATATCGCCATGTGCGAGGCGTATATAAAAACGGGCGACGAACGCCTGCGCGAAGCTTGCGCGCGACTCTTCGATGACATCGTCGAACACAAGCTGTATATAACGGGCGGAATCGGCTCCTCCGCGAACGGCGAAGCATTCACCGTTTCCTACGACCTACCGAATTTGGAAGCCTACACGGAAAGTTGCGCCGCGCTCGGATTGGAGCTATTCGCTCTTTCCATGCAACAAACCACGCTCGATCATCGCTTCGGCGACCTCATCGAAAAAATCATGTACAACAATATGCTTTCGAGCACTTCGTTGGACGGGAAAGCCTTTTTCTATGAAAATCCTCTGGAAATACACCTTGCCGACGTCGATAAAGAAACCTCCATATTCCCCGAAAAAAGAATACATCTCCCCCTGCGGCATCGTTTGGAGGTTTTCGGCTGCTCCTGTTGTCCACCGAATATCAATCGCATATTCGCGCGTATGGGCGATTTCTTCTTTTCCGAAACGGAAAATGCGCTTATCGTCAACCAATACGCGCACCTCACCCTGCAAAGCGAAAAAATCGCCCTGCATAGCGTAACCGATTACCCCGTCAGCAGACGTATCCGTTTCACAATAGAGCGTTGTGAATACGAGAAAATTTTGTTACGCAAGCCCGAATGGTGCGACGCATTTCAAGTAGACGGCGCAAGCTTTTCCGAGCGCGACGGATATATCGAAATCGACGGAACAACGCGCGAGTTTTGTATCGATTTTAATATGCAACCGTATTTTGTAGAAGCCAATCCGCTTTCGCGCGCAAACAACGGACGCGTCGCGCTTTTATACGGACCTACCGTCTATTGTCTGGAACGCTTGGATAATCCTTATCCGTTAAACGCGCTTTGCGTGGATACAGCCGCCGCGCCCGCGAAAACGACCGCCTCCGCTTATCCAATGCCGAATTTCACGGCAAACGGCACGCTCGACGCGGCATTTAACGAGCTTTATCGAAAGGCGCAACGACAAATCACCTCCGTGCAATTGACTTTCCGCCCTTATTGGACTTTTGCCAACCGCGAGGAATGCGATATGCTCGTTTGGGTTCGCCGACGTTTTTAAACATTCGTAAAACAATTGAACCTTGTAAAAATCAAATTATATGAGAGTGTAAAATAAAGTGTGTAGCAAGGCGCCTTCCCGAATGAAAACGCCTTGCTCAAATTACTTTATTTGCGAATTACGGAATTGTACGCCAAATGGAATGGAGCAAGTATTCAAAATTGGGCTATGGTAAAAAACCAACTTGCCGTCAATTCCAAGTTCCAAATCATAATGCAAAAGTATGAAAATTTAATTTAAGCAAAATAACTTACACACTTTGCTTGACATTCCCTATCCATCCCTTATAAATACGGCGCATTGATATACTTTTTTCTATAAATGTTCCCTTTTAGACTGAAACAATTTTCACAATTTCCTTGATATTCTTTGCGGATTTGTCTACTCGTTTTATATTATCACTTTGTCGAGCTCTTCCATGAGCGCACGA
>CAYWML010000096.1:0-2992 GCA_964459515.1 uncultured Clostridia bacterium
AAATTGTTTTACCGGATTAATTTTTCACCCCTTTTTTGCTTGACTTTTCATAGCTGGTCTTTTTATTTTATTCACTATATTATAACACGTTTGCAACGTTTTCAAACGGTTTTTTCGATTTTTAACGATACGAACCGAAAAATTTCCGCACCGAACCGTCATGCGACGGTTTCACCCGTTCGTCGGCAAGTACCGCCTGCATAATCTCCTGCGCGCGAAGCCACGCCGCATTCCCCCCTTTTCTTTCGACAATGCGCCTTGCCGACGTAAAATCGGGGGCGCGCCCTTCGACGTCATGCGTGTCCGTGCCCAAGCAATGCACGAAGCCGCGCCGAAGCATCGCCAACGCCAAGCCGTGCTCCCTCTTATTCGTAAACGCCTGCGCGTTCACTTGCAACAAGCACCCCATGTCCGCAAGTTCGGAGAGAAGCGCGGGATTTTTACGCACCTCTTCATACCGCTCCACGTGGGCGATAATCGGCGTATAATCGGTCTCTGCGATAAAATCGCTTATTTGCTCCATGATACTTTGCGACCATGCCGTAGTAAACGGAAGCTCGAACAAAATATACTTCGTGTTTTCGATCGCCAAGCGGCAAAGCGTTTCCGTTTCGGGCATATTCACACCCGAAAAATACACCTCCGCCGCAAGCCGCGTTTGCATATTTTCGGGAATATACGCACGGATCGCGTCGAACGCTTTCGCTCGCTTCTCGATAAAGCTTTCGGGCGTTCTGCGTTTTCCGTAAAAATGCGGCGTAAAAACGAGCGTTTTCACGCCTTCTACGGCTTCCATACGTAACTGTTCGCGTGCGATTTCCGCATTTCTCGCGCCGTCGTCAAGCCCCGGCAATATGTGCGTATGTAAATCGATCATATTGTTTCCTCCTTATCCGTTCTTTCCGACGCGGCTCAGCGGAAATACCGCACGCCGCTTTCAAATATCTTCATGTCGAAATTGCCTTCGACGTTTTTATAGAGATTTTCGCCGATACGCTCGCTATGCCCCATTTTCCCGAATACTCTGCCGTCGGGCGAAGTGATGCCCTCAATTGCCCAAAACGAACCGTTCGGATTAAACGGGGATACCATGGTCGCGTTGAACTGCAAATCCGCGTATTGTGTGGCAATCTGTCCTCTTTCGCGCATACGATGCAATTCCGTCTGCGGCGCGATCAACTTTCCTTCGCCGTGCGAAACGGGAACGACGTACGTTTCTCCGACTTTGCACGCCGAAAGCCACGGCGAAAGCGTAGAAGCGACGCGCACGTTGACGAGCGTGGATACATGACGGGAAATCGTATTGTACGTCAAAGTAGGCGACGTCGGCGTAAGTTCCCGAATTTCCCCGTAAGGGACTAAACCGAGCTTTATCAAAGCTTGGAAGCCGTTGCATATACCGAGGATAAGCCCGTCGCGCTTTTTCAAAAGCGTTTCCACTTCTTCGGCGATATACGGATTTCTAAACGTCGTGGCAATAAATTTACCGCTGCCGTCCGGTTCGTCGCCGCCCGAAAAACCGCCGGGGAAAGCCAAAATATTCGCCTGCCGCACTCCCTTGACCAACGCCGCCACACTCTCCTCTATTTCCGCCGCCGTACGATTGCGTACGACGATCGTCTGCACCTCCGCGCCGGCAAGGCGGAATTTTCTTGCCGTGTCCAGTTCGCAATTCGTCCCCGGAAAAACGGGGATCAATACGCGCGGCTTCGCGATTTTCGCCGCGGCGGCAATATGCCGCGCCTCGCCCGTATAATCGCAATCCACGACGCAACCGCTCGCAGAAACGCTCGTCGCGAACACTTCTTCGAGCGGCGAGAAAAATGCCTCCGCCGCCGTTTTTTCGGCAACGCGTACGCCGTCGCAAATATAGTCTTCACCGCATACCTGCCCCACGTATTTCGCATAAACGCCGTTCGGAAGTTCCGCACCTTCGCGCAACGAAACGATCAAATCGCCGTACCCTTCCGTATACAATTCGTCCGCCGAAAGCGCGAATTGCACGCCGACGCCGTTGCCGAGCGCGGATTTAATGACCGCCGCCCCCACGCCGCCGTTTTCCACAACCGTCGCAAAAGCGATATCGCCCCGTCGGATTCCCGTATGCACCGCTTCGTACGCTTGCGTAAGCTTTTCAAAATTCGGCACGGAATACGCATCTTTCGGCACGGGAATATGATACAGGCGTTCACCGCCGCATAACACGTTGGAAATAAGGCGGCTCGCCTTAGACGGCGCAAGCGCGAACGAGATTAACGTAGGCGGCACGTGCATTTTCTCGAAAGTGCCGCTCATGCTGTCCTTGCCGCCGATCGCGCCCAAGCCCAAGCCCGTTTGCGCGTAGAGCGCGCCGAGAAGCGCGGACGTCGGAAGTCCCCACACTTTCGCTTCCCCCGTCATGCGGCGGAAAAATTCCTGCAAAGTCAAACGAATATCGCGATAATACGCGCCCGTCGCAACGATTTTAGATACGGATGCGACGACGGAATAAATCGCCCCGATAAACGGACTCGTTTCCATGAGATAAGGCGAATAGCCGTACGCGGAAACGGTGCAATCGTCCGTTTCGCCGCCGCAGAGTTTTGCCGCCATGGCGATCGCAGGCGTACGTTGCGTTTTGCCGCCCCACGGCATATAAACGGACCGCGCGCCTATCGTCGAATCGAAAGTTTCCGACAAACCCTTTTTCGCGCAAACGTTCAAATCGGAAAGCGTTTTTTTCGTCTGCTCCGCAAAAGAAGTACCCGTTTTTTTATCGAACCAATGCGTAACGGCGTCGTCCACTTCCGCAACAGCCTCCTGATTTACGCCGTTGGTATCCAAAAAACTTCTTGCGATATCGACGATCGGCTTGCCGTTCCACAGCATCTGCATTCTTCCCGTATCGGTGACGACGGCGACGGGCGTAGCCGTCAGATTTTCCTCTGCAGCGAGCCGCACGAACGCTTCTACGTCCTCTGCCGCCACGACCACCGCCATGCGCTCCTGCGAT
>CAYWML010000097.1:0-2981 GCA_964459515.1 uncultured Clostridia bacterium
TCAAACGATGAAAGGCAAGCACGTTTTAAGAAAAGCGGGCTGGGATACGCACGGATTACCCGTCGAGTTGGAAGTGGAAAAGAAGCTCGGCATGGAGAACAAAACGGAAATCGAGAATTACGGTATCGAGCCGTTTATCAAGCAATGCAAAGAATCCGTCTGGGTGTATTCCAACGAATGGAAGAAAATGTCCGATCGCGTCGGGTATTGGTGCGATATGGACAACCCGTACGTCACCTATCACGACGACTATATCGAATCGGAGTGGTGGGCATTGAAGGAAATTCATAAAAAGGGTTTGCTCTACAAAGGGCATAAAATTGTTCCGTATTGCCCCCGTTGCGGCACTGCGCTTTCTTCGCACGAAGTGGCGCAAGGCTATAAGGACGTAAAGCAAACGACGGCTTTCGTAAAATTCCGCTTGAAGAACGAGGAAAACACATACGTGCTCGCTTGGACGACCACGCCTTGGACGCTTCCCTCCAACGTCGCGCTCTGTATGCATCCGAATTACGATTATGTCACGGTGGAAACGGCGGAAAACGGGGAGCGTTACGTGCTTGCCGAAGGACTGTTGAAGAGCGTGTTCGGCGAAGACGGCTACACCGTGCTTTCGGTGAAGAAAGGCAAAGCGTACGAACACGCGGAGTACGAACCGTTGTACCCGTTCGGGAAAGAGAAACTGAATTATCGCGAAAAAGCGCATTACGTCACCTGCGACGAGTACGTTACGCTTTCCGACGGCACGGGCGTGGTGCATATCGCGCCGGCGTTCGGCGAGGACGACTATAAGGTAGGTAAGCGTTATGGTTTGCCCGTGGTGCAGCTTATCGACGAGAACGGGAAATTCCCTACGGGCTGCGGCGAGTTTACGGGCATGGCGGCGCAGGAAGCCGATCCGTTCGTCGTCAAGGATTTGAAAAAACGCGGACTTTTATTGAAAACGATGGAGATCACGCACAGCTATCCGTTCTGCTGGCGGTGCGATACGCCGTTGATTTATTATGCGCGTTCGAGTTGGTTTATTAAAGTGACGGCTATCAAAGATCGCCTGATTGCGGCAAATCGTTCGGTGAATTGGATGCCCGACACGATAAAAGAAGGGCGCATGGGCAATTTCTTGGAGAATGTCATCGATTGGGGGCTTTCGCGCGATCGGTATTGGGGCACGCCGTTGCCCGTTTGGGTTTGCGCCGATTGCGGGGAAATCGAAGTGATCGGTTCTCGCGCGGAGTTGGCGGAAAAGTGCGGCGCGCCGAAAGGTATCGAGTTGCACCGTCCGTATTTGGACGACTTGACTTGTAAGTGCCCGAAGTGCGGCTCTGCAATGCGTCGTACGCCCGAGGTCATCGATTGTTGGTTCGATTCCGGTTCTATGCCTTTCGCGCAGTATCACTACCCGTTCGAGAACAAAGCGACGTTCGAACGGACGTTCCCTGCCGATTTCATTTCCGAGGCAGTCGATCAAACGCGCGGTTGGTTCTATACTTTGCTCGTCATTTCTACGTTGCTGTTCGATAAAGCGCCTTTCCGTAACTGTATCGTGCTCGGGCACGTCAACGACAAAAACGGCATTAAAATGTCGAAACATAAAGGCAACGTCGTCGATCCTTGGATGGTTTTGGATAAGCAGGGCGCAGACGCGGTGCGTTGGTATTTCTATACGGCTTCCGCTCCTTGGTTGCCTTCTCGCTTCTATCCCGAAGCCGTCGGCGAAGGACAGCGCAAGTATCTCGGCACGCTTTGGAATACGTATGCGTTTTTCTGCTTGTATGCCGAAGTGGACGGCTACGATCCGTCGAAGTACGATTTGAAGAAGTGTACGCTTTCGTTGATGGACAAGTGGATCTTGTCGAAGCTGAACACGCTTATCGCGCTCGTCGATAAAAACCTTGCCGTATATAATATTATAGATAGCGCGCGCGCGATGCAGGACTTCGCGGATATCCTTTCCAATTGGTACGTCCGCCGCTGTCGCGAACGGTATTGGGGTAGCGAAATGACGGAAGATAAGGCGGCGGCATACACCACGCTTTGGCACGTGCTCGTTACGTTCGCGAAACTGACTGCGCCGTTTACGCCGTTTATCGCCGAGCAAATGTACTTGAACCTCGTTCCTTCGTTCTTTAAGGACGCGCCCGAATCGGTGCACCTTTGCACTTTCCCCGAATACGACGCTTCGTTCGTTGACGAGAATTTGGAAGAGGGCATGAACACGGTTTTGGATATCGTCAATCTCGGCAGAGCCGCGCGTAACACCGGCAACGTGAAAAATAGGCAACCGCTTTCGGAAATGTATGTGGTTACGGCGCGCGCGGACGAATTGGACGCAGGCTTGAAAGCGATTGTGCTTGATGAATTAAATATCAAGGCGTATAAAACGGCGGAAGACGCGGGCGCGTTTATAACGTACAAGTTGAAGCCGCAGTTAAAGACGCTCGGTCCGAAATACGGCAAAAAGCTCGGAATGATTTCCGCGTTCTTGGCGAATTGCGACGGCAATAAAGTCGTGGATGCCGTTCGAGGCGGCGGAACGTACGCGTTGGAGTCTGATGCGGAAGTCGTGCTTCGGGAAGAAGACTTGCAGATTTTCACCGAAAGTAAGACGGGCTTTATCTCCGCCAGCGATAAAGGCGTGACCGTCGCGTTGAATACCGAACTCACCGAGGAGCTTATCTTCGAGGGCGTAGAACGCGAACTCGTTTCCAAGGTGCAGGCAATGCGCAAGGAAGCCGATTATCAAATCACCGATCGGATTGCTATATATTATATAGCGGAAGGAAAAGCGCGCGACGTATTGCAGGCGGCGGCGTTTAAGGAAGACGTGTTGGCGGTTTCCGTATCCGAGGGCGAGCCTTCGCACGCCGACATTCGCAAAGAAGTAGACGTAAACGGCGAAAAAGTTACCATATTTTTGCAAAAAGCATCGAAATAGAACTTTTTTTAGAAAAAGAGAAAAAAGTTTGAAAAAACATGAAAAA
>CAYWML010000098.1:0-2877 GCA_964459515.1 uncultured Clostridia bacterium
GACTTTTGCTTTTCTTTGTGCTACACACGGACAACGAAAGGCGAAACATTCGGACAGCGAAATTATTACAAATACACAAAAAGGCGATAGAATCAACGTTCTACCGCCTTTAATCGTATTTATAGTATCATTTTGTAAAGTTGCCGTGATTATCTCGCTTTTGCGTTAAGTAGTGCTCGGAGCGTTTTACTACCGCTTTCTTGCTTTTAACAATAATCCCTGCAACACCTTTAAGACAAAAGTAAAGGAACCGCGTGTTCAAACGCGATTCCCTTTGGCGGAGGGTGTGAGATTCGAACTCACGCGCCGTTGCCGGCAAACGGTTTTCAAGACCGCCTCGTTATGACCGCTTCGATAACCCTCCGTAAATTATCAAATTGTAGAATTTTTTATTTCTTCAAAAAAATCAAAAAGACCGTTCCGAGAATACCCCCTTACTCCTCTACCGATATTATACCGAACTAAAAAAAAATTGTCAACGCTTTTTCCGTCGTTTTTCCTTTTTTATTTTTCCGAATTTCATTTTTCGTTTTTTTGCCTTTTTAGACGCCCAAACGATAGCTTTTTTATAAAAAAAGTATTATAATAGCTTCGCAAATACAAAAGGAGCTTCCGCCTATGTCTACGGAAAATATAACTCGCGCGCACATGCGCTTATGCACGGCTTTACATAACGTTGCCGCTTGGATAAAGAAAAACGCGGTATTTTGCATTGCGGTTACGGCGGCGGCAGTCACAGCCTGCTTCGTTCCGCCCGACAAGGGCTACCTCGACTACTTCGATTGGAAAACGCTGACTTGTCTGTTTTGCGTGCTCGCCGTAGTTTGCGCCTTAAAAAACATTCGTTTTTTCTACGCGTTGGCGCAAAAAATCGTTTTGCTCTTCAAGAATACGCGCGCTTCGATTTTGGCATTGACCTACGTCACGTTCATCGGCTCGATGTTGATCGCAAACGATATGGCACTTATCACCTTTTTGCCGCTCGGCTATCTCGTGCTCACTTCGACGAACAAACAAAAATACATGGCATTCACCTTTATCATGCAAAACATCGCCGCCAATCTCGGCGGCATGGTAACGCCGTTCGGCAATCCGCAAAGCCTATACCTCTACTCGAAATTTTCTATCCCGACAGGGGAGTTCACCGCGACCATGCTCCCCCCGTTTTTAATTTCCGTCGCGCTCATCACCCTGAGTTGCCTACTCTTCGTCAAGAAAGAACCACTCTCTATGGAAGCGGAAAAAATCGCATTGCCGAAAGCGCGAACGACGATATACGCGCTGCTTTTTCTGCTTTCCGTCGTTATCGTATTCCGTATTATTCCTTTCGTCGTCGGCTTGATTGTCGTGCCGCTCGTTCTGCTGTTTTTCGACCGAAAAGCGTTACGGCAAGTCGATTACGGACTGCTGTTGACCTTCGTCGCGTTCTTCATATTCTCGGGAAATATGTCCCGTATTCCTTTCGTGCAACGCATATTTACGACCTTACTTTCCAAACATACCATGCTCGTTTCCATACTTTCCTGCCAAATCATCAGCAACGTTCCGACGGCAATTCTATTGTCACAATTCACGAGCAATTATACGGAGCTGCTGTTGGGCGTAAACATCGGCGGCGTAGGCACGTTGATTTCTTCCCTCGCCAGCCTTATTACCTTTCGAGAATATACCGCGCACAACCCGAAACAAACGGGCAAATATTTATTGCAATTTTCCGCCTTTAATTTTGCATTTCTCGCCATTTTGACGGGAGCGCAACTGTTGATCCTCTTATAAAAGCCTATGTCTGCATTTACCGTAAAACCGATTGCCTATATTCGCACCGATTTCAAAGAAAAATTCGGTATTCCGAGGCAAAGCGGCAGAGCGCCCGACTTAACGGCGCGCGTCGTTTTTCTGCCCGAATACCGCAATCCCGATGCCTTGCGCTATATCGACGGCTTTTCCCACCTTTGGTTGCTGTTCGATTTTTCCTTAGCGCATAAAACCGCTTGGTCGGCAACCGTTCGTCCGCCGCGGCTCGGCGGCAACGAGCGCGTCGGCGTATTCGCAAGCCGCTCCCCTTTTCGCCCGAATCCAATCGGGTTATCCTGCGTGAAGTTGTTGCGCGTGGAACGTACGGAAACGGAGGGCGACGTACTCGTCGTAGCAGGCGCGGACCTCTTGGATAACACCCCGATTTTGGACGTGAAGCCATACCTGCCCTTTGCCGATTGCATAACGACGGCTACGGCAGGCTATGCCGCGCAAGGCGAAACGCACCGCTTGGAAGTGCGTTTTTCGGAGGCTTTACTCGCAAAAATCCCCGAAGAAAAACGAACGGGCTTGCTTGACTGTCTTGCCGACGATCCGCGCCCTTCCTATCAAGCCGACGACGAACGCGTTTACGGTATGCGATTTGCCGAATACAACGTAAAATTCATCGTGCAAAACGACGTTCTCACCGTTACGGACGTCGAATAAGCCGACAAAAAGCACCCTTCCGACCGAAAGCGTGCAAGACAATATAAATGCCGCCTCAACGAAAAAGGGTATAATATTCCTTTTAAGATATTCTTTCATTTTCGTTTATTTCAGTTCTTCCGGTTTTTCTACGCGAATATTTTCGATGTTTCCGCACACGGTACAAGTATCGCAAAGCACCTTTACATGCCTTGGTTTTAACTTCTTTTCATCGCCTTGCGGTATAAATTCAACGAGCCACGTTCCCGCCCTTAAATATCCGCTAATCAATTCTCCGCTGCATTTACTGCACTTGTTTTTCATTTTACATCTCACAAATTTCTACGATTATGCAAAAAACATTTTCTTCTTTCCTTTGGCGTTTCTCGGCCACTCTCTGATGCGCGTAACGTATTCGAGGTTTATCGCTTGCAA
>CAYWML010000099.1:0-2832 GCA_964459515.1 uncultured Clostridia bacterium
GGCTTTAAGAACACTGCCGTTTTGCCCTCTTTTTTGCCCATGGAGATGAGATATTTGGAAAGGTTCGCGCCGCAGAAATCGTCGTAAACAAAATCTTTCAAGGCTTCTACCGTTTCAAATACGGCAGGAGAGGGATCGTAACAAAAATCTCCTTTTTTCCAACCGACTACGCGCGCGACTTCGCCGCTTTCAAGAAGCTCTTTCGCGCGTTCCAACATTTTCGTTTCTACTGCATGCATCTTATTCGCCCTCCTTTACTCTGAGGTCGGTAAGACGTTTATTCTCACCGAGTTCGGTAATCGTTTTCACAAAGTCGTTCATGACTGCCGAAAAGCGCGCGCCCTCTGCCGCGGACACCCATTCCACGCGCGTACGCTCCTTTTCGATCCCCATATAGTTCAAGAAACTGAACAGTGTTGCCATTCTTCTTCTCGTATAATAGTTGCCCGTTACGTAGTGGCAATCGCCGGGGTGACAACCGCAAAGAATAACGCCGTCCGCGCCCTGCTGATAGGCTTTTAAGATAAACATCGGATTTACGCGGCAAGAACAAGGCACGCGAATAATCTTTACGTTGGCGGGATAGGTTAAACGGCTGGAACCTGCGAGGTCTGCGCCGGCATACGAACACCAATTGCAACAAAACGCCACGATGTTCGGGGTAAATTCTTTCTTTTCTGTCGTTACATCTTGCATATCGCTTCTACCTCCGACATAATCTGCTTGGAGCTGAATCCCTTCAAATCCATTGCGCCCGAAGGGCAAGTAACCGTGCACGCGCCGCAACCTTGGCAAACCGCCGGATTAACGCTTGCAATGCGACGAATTTCCGTTTTTCCGCCGCCGAGACGGAATTCCTTATCCACGTACGTGATCGCGCCGTACGCGCAAACGTTTGCGCATTGGCTGCACCCGTTACACATCGTTTCGTCGGAAACGGCAACGCACGGGTTGGTTTTCAGCTTATCTTTAACGAGCAAGCCGATAACCTTTGCGGCGCAAGCCGACGCCTGCGAAACCGTTTCGGGAATATCTTTAGGACCTTGGCAAACGCCCGCAAGATACACGCCCGCCGTGGGGCTTTCCACGGGACGGAGCTTCGCGTGCGACTCCGTCAAGAAGTTGTTCGTATCGATGCTCGCCGTGAGCAGCGTAGCTACCTTTCTTACGGAAGGCTCGGGTTCGATCGCCGCCGCCAAAACAACGAGGTCGGAAGCAATGGTGATCTGCTCGTTGTCGATAAGATTAGAGCCTTGTACCATCAACTTGCCGTTTTCGTTATAGACTTTGCCTACCATGCCTTTGATATAATCCACGCCGTACTGTTCTACCGCGCGACGATAGAACTCGTCGTAGTTCTTTCCCGGCGTACGCACGTCGATATAGAATACGTGCACCTCGGTGTCGGGATATTTTTCGCGTATCATCATGGCGTGCTTCGCCGTGTACATACAGCAAATTTTGGAGCAATAGGGTTTGCCGCAACCGCTCGTATCGCGAGAACCGACGCACTGGATAAAGGTGACTACCTTCGGGTGTTCGCCGTCGGAAGGACGAAGCAAAACGCCGTTCGTCGGGCCTGCCGCATTCATCAAACGCTCCAATTCCAAAGACGTGATTACGTCTTTATTGTCCGCATAACCGTATTCGTTGAAATTATCCAAAGCAATCGGCTTAAAGCCCGTCGCAACGACGATCGCGCCGTATTGACGTTCGATAAAGCTGTCCTTCTGCTCGTAATCGATTGCGCCTACACCGCAGAATTTTTGGCAAATACCGCATTTGCCCGTTTTCAGCTTAATGCATTGCGTCGGATCGATAACCGCGACGTTGGGGATTGCCTGCGCAAACGGAATATAGATGGCAGGACGGGTGTTGAGGTTCATATTAAACTCGTTCAAGCCCTTTTTCGAGGGGCATTTTTCCATACAAATCTTGCACCCCGTGCACTTCGTTTCATCCACGTATCTTGCTTTTCGACGAATTTTTACGTTGAAATTACCGACGAAGCCCTTTACGTCCTCCACCTCGGAATAGGTGAGAATATCGATTTTTTCGTGTTGCGCGCAATCCACCATTTTCGGCGTTAAAATACAAGCCGAACAATCGAGCGTAGGGAAGGTTTTATCGAGCTGTGCCATACGACCGCCGATGGTTGCGTTTTTCTCCACGATGTCCACTTCGAATCCTGCGTCGGCAATATCGAGCGCAGCCTGAATACCTGCAATACCGCCGCCGATGACGAGGGCGCGCTTTACGACGGGGCTTTCCCCTGCCGTCAAAGGCGCGTTGAGCTTGACTTTGGCGATTGCCGTACGAACGAGAATAACGGCTTTTTCCGTCGCCTCGTCCATATCCTTATGAATCCACGAGCAATGTTCGCGAATGTTCGCGATTTCGACCATGTAGGGATTTAAGCCCGCTTCCCCTGCCGCTTTACGGAAAGTGGCTTCGTGCATTCTGGGGGAACATGCGCCGATAACGATACCCGTTAAGTTGTGCTCTTTAATCGCCTGCTTGATAAGCTGCTGTCCGTTTTCCGAGCACATGTATTGATAATTTGCGGAAAAGACGACGCCCGGTTCGTTTTTGATAACTTCCGCTACCTTTTTCACGTCTACCGTCGCCGCGATATTACTGCCGCACCAACAAATAAAAACACCTATTCTTTGCATTCTATTCACTCTCTTTTCTTCGATTTTTAATAATTCCGAAACGTGTTCGGGGAGTTACTTGTTATACTTTCTGTACGCGCTGACCAACAACTGTTGCGGAATCAGCTCGTCTACGATAGGCGGAATTTCCTCTGCCTTTATGCCGTTTTTGCCTTGC
>CAYWML010000100.1:0-2684 GCA_964459515.1 uncultured Clostridia bacterium
GTCTGTATATCAATTCCCCCGGCGGTTCGGTGTCGGCAGGTATGGCTATCTACGATACGATGAACTATATCAAGTGCGACGTGTCCACCATTTGTATCGGTTTGGCGGCGTCCATGGGCGCGTTTTTGCTTTCGAGCGGCGCAAGAGGAAAACGGTACGCGTTGCCCAATTCCGAAATTATGATCCATCAGCCTCTCGGCGGCGCGCAGGGACAGGCAAGCGATATTCAAATTCAAGCGGAACATATTATGCGTACGAAATCCAAGCTGAACCGTATCCTTTCGGAAAACACGGGGAAGTCTCTTGCGACCATCGAGCGCGACACGGACAGGGATAATTATATGTCCGCCGAGGACGCCCTCGGTTACGGTTTGATCGATCGCGTTTTCGTGCGGAGATGATCGATCTGCGTAAGGAGAAACGCGGCGCGCGAAATCGGACGGGTTTTGCGCGCGTTTTCAAAAAACGAACGGGGCAGGTATGCGTTGAACGCGAGAAATGAAAAAAATTGCGGCTATGCGGCTGCGGCGCGTTTAGAAAACGAAAAATACGGTTATAAATGTAAGACGGGCGAGATAGCCCTCGGCGCGCGACTTGCGCGCGAAAACAACGGAGTGAAACTATGACGAATAAAAATCAACAATGTTCCTTTTGCGGAAAACCGAAAGAGGAAACGCGGCGTTTGATTACCGGTCCGGACGGGGCGAGTATTTGCGACGAGTGCATTGAAATTTGTAAATCCATGTTGGACGATTGGGCGGAGGATAAAACGCCGCAGGCGACGGTGCCTTTGAAAAAGCCTGCCGAGATTAAGGCGGAACTCGATCAATACATCGTCGGGCAGGATAAGGCGAAACGCGTGCTTTCCGTGGCGGTGTATAATCACTACAAGCGTATCAACGCGGCGATGAAAACGAAGAAAATAGATGACGACGGCGTGGAGATCGAAAAGAGCAACGTGCTTTTGCTCGGTCCGACGGGTAGCGGCAAAACGCTGCTCGCGCGTACGTTGGCGAAAGTGCTCAACGTGCCTTTCGCGACTTCCGACGCGACGACGTTGACGGAGGCAGGTTACGTCGGCGAGGACGTGGAAAATATACTTTTGAAATTGATTCAAAACGCCGACTACGATATCGAACGCGCGCAACGCGGCATTATTTATATCGACGAAATCGATAAAATCGCGAGAAAGAGCGAAAACGTTTCAATCACGCGTGACGTTTCGGGAGAGGGTGTACAACAGGCTCTTTTGAAAATCATCGAAAGCACGACGGCAAACGTACCTCCGCAGGGCGGCAGAAAACACCCGAATCAGGAATGCTTGCGTATCGATACGACGAATATTCTCTTTATTTGCGGCGGCGCGTTCGTCGGCTTGGATAAAATCGTGTCTTCGCGCAAGGACGATACGACGCTCGGCTTCGGCGGAAAAGTGCGCCTTGGCACAGGGGAAGCCGATTATTCGGTACTCGACGACGTGAAACCGCAGGATTTGACGAAGTTCGGGCTTATACCGGAGTTCGTCGGCAGACTTCCCATCGTGGTCAATCTCGATCCGTTGGACGAAAGCGCGCTTGTGAAAATTTTGACCGAGCCGAAAAACGCGATTATCAAACAGTATCAAAAGCTCGTCGGCTTCGACGGCGTGAAGCTGACGATCGAGGACGAAGCCGTGCATGAAATCGCGCAGACGGCAATCCGCTTGAAGACGGGCGCGCGCGGCTTGCGCACGATCATCGAAAACGTCATGACGGAAGTTATGTATAAGATTCCTTCCGAGGAGAACGTGGAGGAGGTCGTCGTCACGAAAGAATGTTTGACGGACGGCGCGTCGCCGAAACTCATTTATAAGAAAGCCGTATAACTCGGACGGCGAAAAGAAAACACGACGGAATGGAAAAGCCCGAAGGCGCGTTTTTGCAGCCTCCGAGCTTTTTTTTGATTTCGGTTATTTTCCGAGAATGAGATGCCCTTTGCACAACAGATAAAGGAAATCGATCACGCAAAGGAACCATGCCCAGCCGACGAATACGAACAACAAGAATACGACGATGCTTACGACGTCTTTTTTGTTCAGCATGACGGACAAGCGGATCAGCAATTCGCAAATCCAGCCCACGACGGGGAGGAGCAGGAGAATCGCTTTCAAAAGCAAGGATTGCTTATTGAACCATTTTTCAAAATGCATAAGTAGTACCTCCTATAAAATTTTTATGCCGACGGGGCGTGCGCTCGCGAGCGATTATTCCCCGTTGCGTTCGTTGGTTTTCTCGTTTGGCGTTTCGGGCTTCGGACGCAGAAAATCCGCTTCGGGCGGTTTCGCGGCGGCTTCGCGCGCTTCTTGGCTCTGCTTGCATAAAAGCATCAGCCCGAAGAAGAGCAATGCGGTCAAGCCCAAACCGATTGCCCAAATATAGTGTATGGCAGCACCGAGGGGAATCGCGAGGGCTAAGCAAACGGCGGATATCACCGTAAACAGAATGCGTAATTTCAAAAACATAGTCGCTCCGTGACGTCGTATTATTATATATATTATATTGTACGCGCGCGCGAGGGAAAAGTCAAGGGTTTTTTAGACATTTGCGTAGGGATTTTTTTTGACGGCGTTTCCGCTGAATGACTTTTTTCGTCGAAATAGAACTTTTTTTAGAAAAAGAGAAAAAAGTTTGAAAAAACATGAAAAA
>CAYWML010000101.1:0-1561 GCA_964459515.1 uncultured Clostridia bacterium
CCGATTTCGTAATTTTTTTCAAATTACTGTCTTATCAGCACACAGCAAATTTTAAAAGTTTTTATTAAAAAGCGCGGCAAGCAATCGAGCCTGTCGCGTTTTCGTTTTGTTCGTTATCGGGTTTTCGTTTTTACGCCGGAAAAGGTTAAAAACCTATTTCTTCTCGACATTCTTTAAAGGCTTTTACGCAGCGATCTATATCCTCTTTGGTATGCGCGGCGGACATTTGCGTTCTTATGCGCGCCTTATCCTTAGGCACTACCGGATAGAAAAACCCCGTAACGTATATTCCCTTTTCGAGCATCGACTCGGCAACGCGCTGAGACAAAACGGCGTCGTAAAGCATTACCGGAATTATAGCGTGATCCTTCCCCGCGAGGTCGAAGCCCGCTTTTTCCATTTCGGAGCGAAAATACCTTGCGTTTTCGTTAACTCGCTCGCGCCGAGAACCGTCGACGGAAAGAATTTCGAGCACCTTAAGCGTGGTAGCGCAAATCATTGGAGCAAGCGTATTGGAAAAAAGATACGGACGACTTCTTTGTCGCAAAAGATCGATTATTTCGCGGCGTCCGCTGGTAAAGCCGCCGCTCGCGCCGCCGAGCGCTTTACCGAAAGTGCCCGTAATTATATCGACGCGCCCTTCTACCCCGCAATATTCGGGAGTGCCTTTACCGGTCGCACCGACGAAACCCGTGGCGTGGCTGTCGTCCACGACGACGAGCGCGCCGTATTTTTCGGCAAGGTCGCAAATACCCTTAAGATCGGCGATTATTCCGTCCATCGAAAATACGCCGTCGGTTACTATGACCTTGTGTTTCGCGCCGTTTGAATCGGCTTCCTTAAGCTTTTGCTCGAGGTCGGACATATCGTTGTTTTTGTAACGATATTTGGCGGCTTTGGCAAGACGAACTCCGTCGATTATGCTTGCGTGATTGAGCTCGTCGGAAATTATCGCGTCATCTTTGGTCGTAATGGTTTCGAACAAACCGCCGTTCGCGTCGAAGCAGCTGCCGTATAAAATCGTATCCGCAGTGCCGAGAAAAGCGGACAAAGCGTGCTCGAGCTCTTTGTGAATAGTCTGCGTACCGCAGATAAAGCGTACGCTCGACATGCCGTAGCCGTATTTATCGAGGCTCGACTTGGCGGCGGCTATGAGCTCGGGATCGTCGGCGAGCCCTAAATAGTTGTTAGCGCAAAAATTCAATACTCCGCTCGTTTCGGTAGTGTTTATGCGATTGCTTTGCGGAGTGGTAATAACTCGTTCGTTCTTCCACAAACCGCTGTTTTTAATATCGTCCAAAACAGCGCGATAATATTTGTCGTCTATCATAAAATAAAACTCCTTGACCGCAGGTCTTATTTAGTCCAATCGAGTATGACTTTTCCCGATTTACCGCCGTGCATGAGTTCGAAACCCTTTTCGAAATCGCGGTAATCGATTTCAGCCGTTATTATTTTGGATATATCCAACCCCGATTTCAGCATGGCGGTCATTTTATGCCATGTTTCGAAAACCTCTCGACCGTAAATGCCCTGAATGGTGAGCATGTTAAAAATTACC
>CAYWML010000101.1:1571-2675 GCA_964459515.1 uncultured Clostridia bacterium
GTCGGGATTTTGAACGCCGAGCATGGCAATTTTGCCGCCCATAATCATATTATCGACCATTTCGCCGAGCGCAACGCCGCTTCCGCTCATTTCGAGCCCTATATCGAACCCTTCGCTCATGCCGATTTCACCTTGGATCTCTTTCAAACGGTGCTTGGAAGTGTTTACCGTGGTTATAGAAGGACAAACGGTTTTCGCAAGTTCCAATCTATAATCGCTTATATCGGTCAAAACGACGTTCTTCGCGCCAACGTGGCGGCAAATCGCCGCCGCCATAATGCCTATAGGCCCCGCGCCCGTTATAAGGACGTCTTCGCCGACGGAACAGAATTTAAGCGCGGTATGAGTGGCGTTTCCGAACGGATCGAAAATCGCGTACGTCTTTTCGGGAATAGCGGGATCGGTCAACCATAAGTTTTGCAAAGGGATTGCGGCGTACTCGGCAAAAATACCGTCGCGATTAACGCCTATACCGCTCGTATTCGGACATAAATGACGTCTGCCCGCCCTGCAATTGCGGCATTTTCCGCAAACGACGTGACCTTCGGCACTGACTATATCTCCTACTTTGAACGAATCGCTCGTTCCGTTGATTTCCACAATTTCGCCGACGAATTCGTGACCTATCGTCAAAGGCGGACGAATGGTCTTTTGCGCCCAATCGTTCCAATCGTAAATATGTACGTCCGTACCGCAAACGGCGGTATAGTGCACCTTGATCAACGCTTCGCCGTTTTTGAGAACGGGAACGTCCTTTCTTACAAGCTCAAGCCCGCGAGCCGCCGTCGGCTTGATTATCGCATCCATTTTCATTTTTATGACCATTCCTTTCTGCTACGCAGAAGGCACAAAAGGATATGAAAAATCTTTGACACTTCTGCCTTAATTTGATACAATAATATTGGTTGAGCATAAACAACCGCTATATTTGGATAGCATTCCTCCCGGCATTGGAAACAAGGCATCACCCATTTGTTTCGGTGTGCAGGTGTTTGGGCTATCCCACGATTGGGTGTCATACTCTGTTCTAAGCCTACTTTTGCTGTAGGTATTGTTTTTGTGCCAAAATTACAATTTTGGTGCTTTTTTCTTATTTTCAAACTT
>CAYWML010000102.1:0-2673 GCA_964459515.1 uncultured Clostridia bacterium
CCCTTTCGGGCGGACAAAAACAGCGTATCGCCATTGTTCGCGCGCTCGCGATGAACCCCGAAGTATTGCTTTTCGACGAACCGACTTCCGCACTCGATCCCGAAATGGTCGGCGAAGTACTCGCCCTCATCAAACAAGTAGCCGACGAGGGCATGACCATGGTCATTGTCACGCACGAAATGGGTTTCGCGCGCGAAGTTGCCAATCGCGTTATTTTCATGGACGACGGCATTATCAAAGAAGAAAACGAACCGAAGGAATTTTTCGAACATCCAAAAGACGAACGGCTGAAAGAATTTCTTTCCAAGGTATTGTAAATATGCTGTACAATTATCACACGCACACCGCGCGTTGCGGTCATGCGGAGGGCGCGGATCGCGAATACGTGGAGAAAGCCATTCAAAGCGGCTTGAAAACGCTCGGTTTTTCCGACCATGCCCCCTACCTTTTTAAAAACGACTATTATTCCGGCTTCCGTATGCCCGTTCGGCAATTGGAAGATTATGCGAAAAGCGTACGCGCGTTGCAAAAGGAGTACGCCGCCGATATTCGTATTTTGCTCGGTTTCGAGCTGGAATATTATCCTGCTTATTACGCCAAAACCCGTGAATGGCTACAAAGCGTACAGCCCGATTATTATATCATGGGGCAACATTTCGAGAAAAACGAGCAGAACGCCTATTACGCGCCGAATCTTCCCGACACGCAGGCTTTCTCCGACTATATCACGCAAATTCTCGAAGGCTTGGCAACGGGCGATTTTCTCTATCTTGCCCACCCCGATCTCGCGGGGTATCGTTACGGCGACGAGGTCGTTCGGCTCGAGTATCGCCGTCTTTGCGAAGGCGCGAAAAAGTTACATATCCCGTTGGAAATCAATTTGCTCGGATTGCGCACGAAACGGTGGTACCCCGACGAACGTTTTTACGCGATCGCCGCGGAAGTCGGCAATGAAATCATCGTCGGCGCAGACGCGCACGCGCCGCAAGACGTTTTCGACCTCCCCTCCGAGCGCACGGCAAGAGCATGGGCACAAAAGCTCGGTTTACGCCTTATCGAACAGCCGATTTTATAATCGAATACGAACGACCTCGCCGACGCGGAGAGCGTTTTTCGTTTTTTTACTTTATACGCAAAGCTTATTCGCGTGCAAATCGCGCTTATTTATACTGTATAATGTCACGTGCGCGCGTGAAAAAATACGCATGAGAAAAAATATTTCGTACAAAAAATAAAAAAACTTGGAAAAACTCGTCAAAAAAGATTGACAACGCTTCGAAAGTATGCTAAACTTATCATACGCACCCGACGAGGGGTGTAATTTTTTGTATGGAGTTTTGATTATGGCAACCAAAACGGCAAGAGCCAAAATTACGTTTGAATGCACCGAGTGCAAGCATAGAAACTACGACACGATTAAAAACAAGAAGAACGATCCCGACAGACTCGTTCTTTCCAAGTATTGCCCGTTCTGCAAGAAGCACACCGAGCACAAAGAGTCGAAATAATTTCATGATTTAGCGCGCGCCGAGGAGACAAGCCTCCGTCGGCGACGTCGCGCACGAGGTAACAAATGGCAAACGCAACAAAAACGAAGAATAAAAAACCCAACTGGTTTCGTCGCGTCGGCGCGAAGTTCAGAGAAACGTTTTCCGAACTGAAAAGAGTCACGTGGCCCAAATTCCCGACCGTTTTGAAAACGACGGGCGTCGTCCTCGTGGTCGTCGCCGCGTTCCTTGCGGTCGTAACGGGCGTTGACGCACTGCTCAGTTGGCTGCTCAGCCTCATTTCGTAACTCGGAGGAACGATATGCCGATGAACGAAGAGCCGAAGTGGTATATTCTGCACACCTATTCCGGATACGAAGCGATGGTGAAAGACAGCCTTGAAAAGTTGATCGAAAACAACAATTTAGGCGATTACATCGTCGATTTGAAAATCCCCATGGAACAGGTCGTGGAAGAAAAGAACGGTAAGTTAAAGGTAGTGGAAAGAAAACTACTGCCCTGCTACGTGTTCATAAAAATGATCTACACGAACCAGATTTGGTATTACGTGACTTCTACGCGCGGCGTGACGGGATTCTGCGGTCCGCAAGGTCGCCCTATCCCCATGAAGCCCGAAGAGATCCGTAAAATGCGCTTGGAGCAAGCGATCGTAGAAGACGTTTTCGCCGTCGGCGACAGCGTTTCCATCGAAGACGGACCTTTGAAAGGCTTCTTCGGTACGATCAAGTCGTTGAACGCAACGGCGCAAAAAGCGAAAGTCACCACGACGATGTTCGGCAGAACGACGGACGTCGAGGTGGAATATATCCAAATCAAAAAAGTGGACGGAGAACTTCCCGAAGCGACGGAGCAAGAGGAAGAATAAATTCGTCCGCACGAAGCGCCGCGATACTTTTCGCGGACTTAAAAAACGCTAAAAAGTGGGAGAGACGTCAAATTTTTCGAGGGCGTCTTGTCAAAACCACGATAGGAGAAAATATTTATGGCTAAGAAGATTACAGCAGTCGTAAAATTGCAGCTTCCCGCAGGCAAAGCCACCCCGGCCCCCCCTGTAGGTTCGACGCTTGGTCCGTTCGGTATTAACTTGCCGGGCTTTACGAAGGAATTCAATGCAAAAACGGCAGACAAACCCGGTCTCATCATCCCCGTTGTCGTAACGATTTAT
>CAYWML010000103.1:0-2596 GCA_964459515.1 uncultured Clostridia bacterium
GTCGGGAAGCTCGTCCAATTCCGTCATACGGAATACGGGCCCGTCTTTGCAGACGAATTTATCCCCGACGTTGCATCTGCCGCATTTACCGACACCGCACTTCATGCGCAATTCCAACGTCGTATATACGCGCGATTTATCAAAACCGAGTTCCAAAAGCCCTGCCAAGGTGAATTTAATCATAATGGGAGGGCCGCAAAGCACCGCCGTCATGTTGGGATCGAGCCCTAACTCCTTGACGTAGGCAGGCACGAAACCGACGTGCCCGTCCCACCCCTCTTGCGCGCGGTCAATGGTGAGATACACTTCGGTGTTCGGCTCGTTACTCCACTCGTTTTGAATTTCTTCGATGTCCACGAGGTCGTCTTTGCTTCTTGCGCCGTATACGATGACGACTTTGCCGTAATTTTCGCGATAATGCCGCACGTAATTGATAACGCTACGCAAAGGCGCAAGCCCGATACCGCCTGCGATAAACAACAAATCTTTTCCCTTAAAATCCTCTTCTACGGGGAAATTTTTGCCGTACGGACCGCGCACGGTGACTTGCGCGCCGACTTCGAGCGCGTGCAATACTTCGGTGACGCAACCGCACTTTTTAATGGAAAATTCCATAAATTCTTCGTTCGTGGGAGAGGAGGTTATGGAGAACATACATTCGCCTACGCCCGGAATGGAAACCATGGCGCATTGCCCCGGCATGTGGCGGAACAATTTTTTGCCGTCCGTTCCGACGACGCGAAAAGTCTTTACGTCGGGCGTGTCCTTGCGAATATCCGTAATCACGCCGATTTGGGGAATGAGCGTTTCGTTAGTCATTGTTTTTCCCTCCCAGAGTTTTTATTACTTTTACGATATTCAAGCGTTGCGGGCATTTGTTTACGCAACGACCGCACCCCACGCAGGAATATAAACCGTCGTTTTGCGAAGGATAGTAAACCAATTTGTGCATGAACCGCTGACGGAAACGCTGCATTTGCGTCGTACGGCTGTTGCCGTGCGCCATTAAGGTGAAATCCGAATACATGCAGGAATCCCAACAACGATAGCGAAGCACGCCCTCGCTCGTCTTAAAATCGCGAATGTCGAAGCATTGACAAGTCGGGCAAACGAACGTACACGTACCGCAACCCAAACAAGCTTCGCTGAGTTTCTCCCATTCGGGCGCGTTAAACAACTCGTTAAGGTTTTCCGGCCGAAAACGGCTTAAATCCAAGTGCGTGAAAGGGAGTTTTTCGATAATCCCCCGCGTCGCTTCCTGTTGCGCCGCGACGATAGCTTCGTCCGTTTCCGTCAACAAATCGCGCACGAGGGCGGTAAGCTCCGCGCCCTTTTCCGTATTCGATTGCCAATAGAGATTTTCCTCGTCCGTCCACGTCGTAACGTCGCCTTGCGGTGCAGCCGCGTCGACGTCGAAAGCCTTGCAAAAGCAACTTTCTTCGGGCTTGGAACAAGCCAACGTCACAACGGTCGTAGCCGCCCTTCTCGACTGATAAAACGTATCTACGGGATCGGCAAGAAATACCTTATCCAAAACTTCGATCGCTTTATAATCGCAAGCTTTTACGCCGAAGAGTACGTAAGGACGTTTTTCGTCGTTCAAGCCTTCGACGGAGATATTTTTACCGTCGGTTTTGAATTTCATCATGTTTTCCGTTTGCGGAAAGAACATATTCTTCGGCGATTTTACGGTTTTCAGCGTTTCCAACGAAACCTCTTTGCCTTCACCCCAAATCGCGTAATTTACCTCGCCCGCTTTTTTTACGGGAAGGAACAATCCCATGCTTTCGTTAATTTTTGCGTAAAGCTCGTTTAATCTTTCTTTTGCAATTTTTAACATTATTTTGCCTCCCCGTTAAAAACGTCGTTCGGCTCTTTATCTCCCTCCGTGTAAGAGGTGAGCGGCGTTTTGCCGTCTGCCGTTTCGCCTGCCTGATACTCGCCGTACAATCCGTTCATGTCCTTGATGAACTTTCTGTTCAGCAAGTGCAAAGGAATATTTTGCGGACACACGCGCGAACATTCGCCGCAATCGGTGCAACGCCCTGCCACGTGAAAAGCGCGAATAATGTGGAAGAGTTGTTCTTCGAATTCCGAATCGTTTGCTTTTGCCGCAATGCCCGAATGCGGATTGTCGAATACGCACTTTATGCAGGAACATGCGGGGCATACATTACGGCATGCGTTGCAACGTATACATTTGGAAAGTTGCGCTCTCCAAAACGCAAAACGTTCCTCTTCCGTCATGGCTTCCAATTTTTCCACTTCTGCGAAACGATTTACGTCTTTCGAGGGACGTTCGTTCAAAACGATCGTTTCGTCGGCAACCTGATGCGTTTTTTCGCAAACGGAACATTTACCGAGCAAAATTTCCGTTTTCGGCAATACGACTTCGCCCTCCGTCGAAGTCACCGTCACCGTTCCGTCCGAGCAAGTTGCCCCCGTGACGAAAGAAACGCCTTTTGCCTTTATTTTTTCGACGTCGAGTTTGCCGCGGCATTCCACGGCGATGACGAGCACGTTCTCGCGTACGATACGATGTTCTTTGACAAGCTGATTAAAGCTGTACGTATCGCAGGGCTTTAAGAACACTGCC
>CAYWML010000104.1:0-2569 GCA_964459515.1 uncultured Clostridia bacterium
TTCGGAAATTCAAATCGTGTATGCGCCCGTTTCGTAAAAATGAAGAAAAATAAAATGCAGACGTTAGATGAATACGTAAAACGGAATAGACGAAATTGCGCGCCGCAAACGGAAATCGTGCAGAATTTCGGGGAGCTTTATACGAATACGCGCGCCGTATATTACGACGTACCGACGGAAAGCGGAACGTATAAGGTGTTCGCGTTTGTATCCGTTCCGACGACGCGTATGCCGAAAGGCGGCTATCCCGCCGTAGTGCTTATGCACGGCGGAAACGGTATGGCTTATTGCGAGTTCACCAAAGCTTGGGCGGATAAGGGTTTCGTTGCGATCGCCCCCGATTTCAACGGAAATTGCGGCGAAAGTTTAGGCAGACGCGACCTCGAAAACCCGTTGGGCGGACCGAGCGGTTACGGTTTTAACGGGATTTCCGAGCCGCACCCTTGGGCGTATTTCAGCACGCTTAGCGCGATGTGTGCGGTGGATGTTTTGCGTGCGAGAGAAGACGTCAATTCCGATAAAATTTATACGTGCGGTTTATCGTGGGGCGGCTTTTTGAATTTGCTCGTATTGTCGCAGGATAAACGCATCGCGGCAGGTTCGATCATTTATTCTTCCGCGTACACGCACGAAAGCGAATGGGGTAAAAAACAGTTGGAGCTTCTTTCGGAACGAGAGCAAAGCGATTATATCCGTTATATCGAGCCGTGCAATTATCTGCAAAAAATCCAAGCTCCCGTTTTGTTTACGGCAGGGACGCAGGACGGGTGCTTCAAAATGGAAAATCGGCGCAAAACGGCGAATGCGATTGCAGGTAAGGCGTATTTTGCTATACGAAAGTATTTTGGACACGGGAATTTCAACGGCTTCGAGCAGTCGGAAAGCGCGGAGTTCTTCCGTGCAATCGCATCGAATAAAGGAGTTCCGCAACCGAAGTTGCGGCGGTTGAAGGACGGAAAGCTTTTGGCGCAAGCATTTTTTAGAAATGACCGATTGCGACTTTTGTATACGAAAGACGACGTAGTGGCGACGGAAATACAAAAATGGCGCGAAATTTCCTTGGCGGACAGGCAGCAGATTGCGCTTCCGAAACGCACGACTGCCGTTGTACTTGTCGAGGAGACGATAAATTGCACATGGAGCAGTGGCATGTATTTGTTGGAGGAGATATTGAATGAAACAAAGCGTTATGGAAATTCGAAGATATAAAAATATAGACTACGTGATAAGGCAGCCTCAAAATATCCGTGCGGAAAAATATCCGTTGGTGATTTATTTGCACGGTGCAGGCGGCAGAGGAAGAAATACAGAGGTGATTTTTAATCATCCGTTTTTTGCCGAAACGGAGGCTTGGTTGAACAATGCAATCTCGCTTGCTCCGCAATGTTATGAAGATTCTTGGTTTGCGATTTTTGAACAATTGCAAGATTTTATCGAATACGCCGTTTCTTGGGCGTGCGTCGATCCGACGAGAGTTTATTTGGTCGGTGCGAGTATGGGCGGATACGCGACTTGGCAAATGGCGATGTCTCGTCCGGAGTTGTTTGCGGCAATTTTGCCGATTTGCGGCGGAGGTATGTATTGGAACGGCGCGCGTCTTAAAAATATGGGCGTTTGGGCATTCCACGGCGAACAGGATTGTACGGTTCTTCCCGAAGAGAGTCGAAAAATGGTGGATGCTGTTAATAATTGCGGCGGCAAAGCAAAGTTGACGATTTATAAAGACTGTGCGCATAACGCATGGGAGCCGACTTTTTTAAGCCGCGAAGTGTGGGATTGGCTATTGACGAATACGCTTTGTCATCATGAAGAAAAGTCAAGCTTCGATAACGTGAAGCAATACGGTTAAAGGAATAGTATTGCATTATATCAAAAATGCGTGGAAACGCTATAGGGGGCGTTATCAAAGCAAAGGCTCGCAACTCTTCTATCTGCATCAATGGCGATCCGCGAAGCGTTAGTCGGGCCTTTTTAGTGACAAATTTGGAGGGGATATCTACTTAAAAATAACTGCGGTTCAACGGAGAGTATTTATAGCGGTAGGCGTATTATTATTTGGTGGTACATGATTAGAGTTTCTATGTTAAATGTTGTGGCATGGAGAAATAAACAAAGCTGAATAAATTATTACCGAATAGTTCCCATTAGGTCGCTGCCTGATGGGAATTTTCAATCGAAACGTGGAGTATCCGTTTTCGTAAGTTTTCAAATTTATGATGCCCGTAAGCGTTTCGTTTAATGACTTTGTTGGTACCTTACGTGAATCCGTTGTTGTAGCCGTAAACAATAGAATTTATAATTTCTCTACTCCAATTATGGAAAGCAGTTGTGCATGCTTTGAATTCTTCCATTTCCGTGGAAAGCGTTTCGGGCTGAGAAGCGGGTGTAGGTTGTGACATAATTTTATGGATACACTGTATGGGATTACCCTCCGATTGAGTTGCCTTTTCGGTGGATGTAGGTAGCATAAAGAAAATCGCAAGTCAACGGAAAAAACTTTTACGAAAAATTCGAATATAAAAAAATAGCGTTTAGCGAAATAAAAATCGTTAAACGTTATTTTTATGTA
>CAYWML010000105.1:0-2529 GCA_964459515.1 uncultured Clostridia bacterium
CGCAGGAGATTTACATGCAGGCGGTGGAAAACGGCTTGGTGAAAATTTTCATCGAAGCGGGGTGCGTCGTTTCTACGCCGACGTGCGGACCTTGTTTGGGCGGTTACATGGGTATCCTCGCCGCAGGGGAACGCGCCGTCGCGACGACAAACCGCAATTTCGTGGGGAGAATGGGCGACGTGCAGTCGGAAGTGTATTTGGCATCGCCTGCGGTGGCGGCGGCTTCCGCCGTGGCAGGCAGGATAGCCGAGCCTATGGAGGTGTTGCAATGATTTTTAACGGAAAAGCATGGAAATACGGCGACAACGTGGATACGGACGTGATTATTCCTGCGCGGTATTTGAACGTGAGCGATCCGAAAGAACTTGCCGCGCATTGCATGGAGGATCTGGATAAGGACTTCGTGCGTAAAGTGGGGCAGGGCGACGTGCTGGTGGCAGGCAATAATTTCGGGTGCGGTTCTTCGAGAGAGCACGCGCCGATTGCCATTCGTGCAAGCGGCGTTTCACTCGTCATCGCGCGTAGCTTCGCGCGGATATTTTATCGGAACGCCATTAATATCGGGCTTGCGATTTTGGAATGCCCCGAAGCGGCGGACGGTATATCCGAGGGCGACGTCGTGGAGGCGGACGTGGAAAACGGAATCGTGTACAATCGTACGACGGGGCAGAGTTTCCGCACGCAACCGTTTCCGCCGTTTATCCGAAAAATTATAGAAAGCGGCGGTTTGATCGCTGCCGTGAAAAACGGTTCGTTTCAGTAAACGGGTATACTATGTACGAGGTGAAGTATGAAAACGTATAAAATCGGGCTGTTGCGCGGCGACGGCATCGGTCCTGAAATCGTGGATAGCGCGACGCGCGTTTTGGAAGCGGTCGGCAAAAAGTACGGGATAGGGTTTGCTTTTACGCCCTATCTAATCGGCGGCGCGGCGATCGACGCTTGCGGAAAACCCTTGCCCGAAGAAACGGTGGAGGGGTGTTTGGCTTCGGACAGCGTGCTCCTCGGCGCGGTGGGCGGACCGAAGTGGGACGGGCTTTCGGGCGAACGACGCCCCGAAAAGGCTCTGCTCGGCATACGCGCGGCGATGGGGCTGTTTACCAATCTCCGTCCTGCCAAATTATATCCTGCCCTTCGCGAAGCTTGTCCGTTGCGCGCGGACTTGACGGAAAACGGGTTCGATCTGATGATGGTGCGCGAGTTGACGGGCGGCATTTATTTCGGCGAGCGCGGCTATCGCACGGGAAAATACGGAGAAGAGGCGTTCGATACCGAGGCGTACAGCCGCATGGAGATCGAGCGTATTGCGCGCGTGGCGTTTGAAACGGCGCGAAAGCGCAGAGGGCGAGTGACGAGCGTGGATAAAGCGAACGTTTTGGAAACTTCGCGGTTGTGGAGAAAGGTCGTGCACGAAGTGGCGGCGGAATATCCCGACGTGACGGTGGAAGATATGTTGGTGGATAACGCGGCGATGCAGCTGGTGCGGAATCCGTCGCATTTCGACGTGTTGGTGACGAGCAATATGTTCGGCGATATTCTTTCCGACGAAGCTTCGCAATTGACGGGTTCTATCGGTATGTTGCCGTCTGCGTCGCTCGGTAGCGGTTCGCGCGGATTGTACGAGCCGATCCACGGTTCTGCCCCCGATATAGCAGGGCAAAACAAGGCAAATCCGATTGCGACGGTGCTTTCGGCGGCGATGCTCTTGCGGTATTCGCTGAACGAAACGGAGGCGGCGGACGGTATTTGCGCCGCGGTCGATCGCGTTTTGGAAGCAGGGTTGCGTACGGCGGATATTGCGGGCGGCGGCGCGTGGTTGACGACGACGGAAATGACGGACGAGATTATTGCCGCGCTCGGTTGATAAAAAGAATATAAAAAACGGGTAGGTACTGTTCAACGCATACCTGCCCGTTTGATTTTTTATTTAGTTGTTTTTAGAATTCCAGTTTTTCTTCGATATAGCGGACGGCTTCTTCCACCGAAACGCGGATCTGTTGCATGGTGTCGCGGTCGCGCACCGTAACCGTTCCGTCTTCCAACGTTTGGAAATCGACCGTTAAACAGAAGGGCGTGCCGATCTCGTCTTGACGGCGGTAGCGTTTGCCGATGGAACCCGTAATATCGTAGGTCGCGGGGAATTTCTTCAAAAGCTTTGCGTAAATTTCGTCGGCTTTTTCCGAAAGGTTCTTTTGCAACGGCAACACCGCGCACTTATAAGGCGCGAGGGCAGGGTGCAAGTGCAACACCGTGCGCACGTCGTTTTTCGCCGCGTCCACGACTTCTTCGTCGTAGGCGTCCGTGAGGAACGCGAGCACGACGCGCTCTACGCCGAGCGACGGCTCGATGACATAGGGAACATAGCGTTCGCCCGTGGCGGGATCGAGATAATCGATGGATTTGCCGCATTCTTTGGCGTGCTGGTTAAGGTCGTAATCGGTTCTGTCGGCAATGCCCCAAAGCTCCCCTCTGCCGAATGCGAAATCGTATTCGAAGTCGGTGGTTGCTTTGGAATAGAAGCAAAGCTCC
>CAYWML010000106.1:0-2460 GCA_964459515.1 uncultured Clostridia bacterium
TCTTCATTTTGGGGTTCCATCTTCTGGTTTGGTGTCCGAAGTGAACGCCTGCTTCCAAAAGCTGCTTCATTGTAATAACTGCCATAATTCAAACCTCCGTTTGTTCCTCCCCGCGCCGTGTAGGCTCGTAATTACGTCCGCATGAAAAAAATTTACGGACACGGATTACGCACGATACGCGAGTGTGAATTTTTAGCTAATCTATTGTAACATATCGTAAAAACGAAAGCAAGTCATTTTACGCCTAAAAAACATATTTTTTCGTTTTTTTTATTTTTTTTATTCGTTTTCGATAGGCGGCTTTACAACAAAAAAGCGGCTATCGCCGCCGCAACGCCCGAAGGCGTAAAAAAAGCAAGCCGAGCTTGCTTAGTTTCGAATAAGCGGAGTTAGCTCCGAAAAATCCTTTATATACGCGTCGGCAAGCGCGCGCATTTCCGCTTCGTCTTTCGCAGAAACTACGTCGTACACGCCGATCGTACGCATGCCTGCCGCTTTCGCAACGCGCAATACGTACAAATTATCGTCCGCCATAACGCAATCGCTTGCACGGCGCGATAAACGCTTCGGAGTCGCAACGAATAACCGTTCGTCCGACTTCAAAAAGCCGAAATCCTCCTCCGCCGACCAAATATTCTCGAACAACTCGTATACGCCGCAATTTTTCAAGCAAACGTCCGTAAACACATGCGGACTCGCCGTCAACACGTTCAACCGCGCGCCGCTCGCGCGCAAACACTCCAACGCCGTCCGCACGTACGGTTTCAACGGGATATCGTGCGCGTACGCATGCGCCAATCGTTCGGTAAAACACGCGTAAACCTCCGCAGGCGAAAGCGGAACGCCCAGCTCCTCAGCGTAGCAACGCGCTATCCCTTTGAAGCCGAGCGGCGTCAAACGCTGCACGAGGTCGTCCGAATACGGAATACCGTACTCCGTCAAAAAGTCCAAAACGATTTTGATGGCAAACGGCATGGAATCGACCAGCGTGCCGTCCAAATCGAAAATATACGTTTCTTTCATGCTTATTTCGCGCTCTTTTCCTTGAAACGCGCTTTGGCGCGCAACTCGCTGTCCAAAATGCGCTTACGAATACGCAAACTCTTCGGCGTGACTTCCAAAAGCTCGTCGTCGGCGATAAATTCAAGGCATTCCTCCAAGCTCATCTTGCTTACGGGAACGAGCGTCAACGCGTCGTCGCTCCCCGAAGAACGGGTGTTGGAAAGGTGCTTCGTCTTGCAAACGTTGACGTTGATGTCATCGGCAAGGTTGGTATACCCGACGACCATGCCCTGATAAACGGGCGTCCCCGGCGTGACGAACAGATTGCCTCTGCCCTGCGCGTTAAACAAGCCGTACGTGACCGCCTCGCCCGTTTCAAACGCCACCAAAGAACCCGTGTTTCTGCGCTGCATATCCCCTTTATACGGTTCGTACGCGTAGAAAATCGTATTCATGATGCCCTGTCCTTTCGTGTCCGTCAAGAACTCGCTCTTATACCCGAAAAGTCCGCGCGAAGGCACGGTAAACTCCAAGCGCATACGATTGCCGATAGCCGTCATCTGCACGAGCGTGCCTTTACGATTTCCCATTGCGGAAAATACGGGGCCCGTCATGTCCTCGGGTACGTCGGCGACGAACCGTTCGATCGGCTCGTTCCGCACGCCGTCGATGTCCTTATACAGCACTTTTGGCGTGGAAACCTGAAATTCGTACCCCTCGCGGCGCATCGTTTCGATGAGAATGGAAAGGTGCATTTCCCCTCTGCCGCAAACGCGGAAGCTATCCGCGAATTCCGTATCGTTCACGCGAAGAGAAACGTCGCGAAGCAGCTCCTTATACAATCTTTCCCGAAGCTGACGAGAAGTGACGAATTTTCCCTCTTTTCCCGCAAACGGACTGTCGTTGACGGAGAACGTCATTTCCACCGTCGGATCTTCGATCTTGACGAATTGAACGGGTTCTATTTTTGTCGGTTCGCATACCGTATCGCCGATATTCAACCCGTCGATACCCGAAAACATAACGATGTCGCCTGCGCGCGCCGACTCCACGGAAACGCGCTCCAATCCCTCGATTTGATAAAGGTTGGCGATCTTGCAATTCGTACGCACTTTCGTATCGTTAAAATTGCAAATGCAAACGGGTTCGTTGGCGCGGATCACGCCGCGTTCGATCCTGCCGATACCGATCCTGCCGACGAATTCGTTGTAGTCGATGCAAGACACCAAAAGCTGTCCTGCTCCCTCCGTATCCATTTCCATAGGCGGAATCGTTTCCAAAATCGTATCGAAAAGCGGATTGAGATTTTCCGCTTGCTTGTCCGGCGTTAAGGAAGCCGTGCCCTCCCTGCCGCAACAATAGACGATAGGGCTTTCCAACTGCTCGTCCGTGGCGTCCAGCTCCATCATCAAAAGCTGCATTTCTTCCACGACTTCGGAAATGCGCGCGTCTGGGCGA
>CAYWML010000107.1:0-2444 GCA_964459515.1 uncultured Clostridia bacterium
CACGAGATTACCGCGTCGCTTCGCTCCTCGTAATGACGGGCAAGGCGGAAACGCGTGCCCCTGTTCCGCGGCAAGCTTACGGCTCGCCACGAGATTACCGCGTTGCTTCGCTCCTCGTAATGACGGGCAAGGCGGAAACGCGAGCCTCTGCGCCGCGGCAAGCCTACGGCTCGCCACGAGATTACCGCGTCGCTTCGCTCCTCGTAATGACGGGCAAGGCGGAAACGCGAGCCCCTGTTCCGCGGCAAGCCTACGGCTCGCCACGAGATTACCGCGTCGCTTCGCTCCTCGTAATGACGGGCAAAGGCGTTGGTGCGCAAGCTCCGCTTGCTTATGTAGGGGGTAGAGGGCGGCTGTCGCCGCGTGGAACGCCTTGCGGCGTTTGGCTTTGCAGTGGGGCGTTGCCCCCTGCACCCCCACAAGGAGCAACGCTCCTTGACCTCTGATTACGCAAGCTCCGCTTGCTTTTTGGGGGGAACATAAGAGGATATCACAGTGCGCGACGAAAACGAGCGAGAAAATGCCTTGAAAAACACGCAAAAATATCGCCGCCGTATAGACTGTCGAATACGACGCTTTTTGCGGCGTATACGCAAAATAAGCCCCTTAAAACGGCACAAAGCAAAATAATCGCCGAGAAAAAGAAAAAGACGCGTGAAATCGCTGTACTTTTCGGAAAAAATATGCTATAATAAAAACGAAAAAGTAGGTTTTCCCTTTTTTATTTATAAAAAGGGAAAGCGAAAAAGGAAGGAGGCTTGTTTCTATATGGCGGAAAGAGTAGAGGGCGAATACGGCGCGGAACAAATACAGGTCTTGGACGGCTTGGAACATATTCGCAAACGCCCCGGCATGTATATATCTTCCACCGACGCAAAGGGCTTGCACCACTTGGTGCACGAAGTCGTCGATAACTCCATCGACGAAGCGCTTGCAGGGTATTGTACGCATATCGAGGTGACAATCAACGAGGACGGAAGTTGCACCGTGCAGGACAACGGGCGCGGCATTCCCACGGATATTCACCCGAAAGAGGGGATTTCCACGTTGGAGGTCGTGTTTACGAAAGTCAACGCAGGCGGTAAGTTCGGCGGCGATTCGGGGTATAAAGTGTCGAGCGGTTTGCACGGCGTCGGCGTTAAGGCGGTGAACGCTCTCAGCGAATGGCTGGAAGCGGAAGTACGCCACGAGGGCAAGATCTTTAAGCAGGTATACAACCGCGGCGTGCCGCAACGCAGCGTGCAGGTCGTCGGCGAATCGTCGGAAACGGGCACGAAAGTTACTTTCCTTCCCGACGCGGATATTTTTGAAACGACGACGTTCGTCTACGACACCTTAAAGGGCAGACTTCGCGAACTTGCCTACCTTAACAAGGGCTTGCGCATTTCCTTGGAGGACAAGCGCGCAGGGCAGGAACAGCAGGATTCTTTCTGCTACGAGGGCGGTATTTGCTCTTTCGTCGAAGAGTTGAACAAGAGCCGCGAGGAG
The DNA here is from genome assembly GCA_964459515.1 of uncultured Clostridia bacterium. Lineage (GTDB taxonomy): Bacteria > Bacillota > Clostridia > Christensenellales > Borkfalkiaceae > Scatosoma. The sequence goes on from CAYWML010000107.1 coordinate 1,489, forward strand.
CTACTGTTCCCTGCGCCCGTTTACTTCGAGGAGCAGGACGGCGACACCGTTTGCGAAGTGGCGATTCAATATAACGAATCGTATAACGAAGTGGTGTACAGCTACGCTAACAACGTCAACACGCGCGACGGCGGTACGCACGTGGAAGGCTTGAAAATGGCGCTTACCAAAGTCATCAACGACGCAGGACATAAGCAGAACGTGTTGAAAGAAACGGAGAAGCTTACGGGCGAGGACGTGCGCGAAGGCATTACGGCGGTCGTTTCCGTCAAGCTCACCAACGCGCAGTTCGAATCGCAGACCAAGGACAAGCTGAACAACAGCACGATCCGCGCTTTCGTCAATAAGTGCGTGACGGAGCACATGTCTACGTTCTTGGAAGAGAACCCTGCCGTCGCCAAAGAATTGGTGCTTCGGTGCATTACGGCGCAAAAGGCGCGCGACGCGGCGAGAAGCGCGCGCGATCTGACGAGAAGAAAGGGCTTGCTCGGCACGACCACGCTCCCCGGAAAACTTGCCGACTGTTCGGACAGAAGAAGCGAACTTTGCGAAATTTACATCGTCGAGGGCGACTCGGCAGGCGGCACGGCGAAACAGGGGCGCGACAGACGTTTTCAGGCGATATTGCCCCTCCGAGGCAAGATTTTGAACGTGGAAAAGGTACGTCCGCACCGCGTTTTGGAAAACGAGGAAATCAAGGCGATGATCACCGCTTTCGGTTGCGGCATCATGGACGAATTCGACGAAAGCAAATTGCGTTACGACCGTATCATTTCCATGACGGATGCCGACGTGGACGGCGCGCATATCCGAATTTTGTTGTATACTTTCCTTTTCCGCTATATGCGCCCTCTGATCGAACACGGGCACGTGTATGCGGCGAAACCGCCCCTTTATAAGGCGAATTTTAAGGGGCACGACGATTATTTGTACTCGGAAGAAGAAAAGCTCGAATA
>CAYWML010000108.1:0-2357 GCA_964459515.1 uncultured Clostridia bacterium
CGAGGAGCGAAGCGACGTGGTAATCTCGTGGCAAGCCTACGGCTTGCCGCGGAAGACAGGCTCGGGGGTACTTGCTCGCGTTTCCGCCTAACGGCGGAGATTGCCGCAGTCGCGCGTACCGCGCTCCTTCGCAATGACGAAGTTGAGTGCGGCTGTCGCCGCTGAACGCCGCAAGCGCGGCGTTTTTTTTTTGCAGTGGGGCGTTGCCCCCTGCACCCCCCCCCACAAGGAACTATGTTCCTTGACCTTGGTTTTTCGCCTGTCGGCGGCGACGAGCGCATGTTCCTGCCTAACGGCGGAGATTGCCGCGGCACATTTGTGCCTCGCAATGACGGGCTGGAGGCGGTGCTCCGTGCAAGGACGGAGTGGGCGGTGCTCCGTGCAAGGACGGAGTGGCGCGGCTGTCGCCGCGAAAAACGCCTGACGGCGTTGGAGTGCAAGCGGAGCTTGCTTGAAATGGGTATAGAGGGACGGCTATCGCCGCTTAAACGCCGCGAACGCGGCGTTTGTTTTTTTGCAGTGGGGCGTTGCCCCCTGCACCCCCACAAGGAACTATGTTCCTTGACCTTGGTTTTCCGCCTGTCGGGCGAGAAAATAGGGAAAGCGGCTTGACAAAATGGCGAAGGCGTAGTATACTTATACGTGAAAACGGAAATTTTCACCTATATTTCACCGTCAATTGTCTTAAAGTTGACAAAGAACGGGTACAATACTTATGTGAGCTTTATTTTTCAAGATAACGCCGCCGAGCGTTCGCGCGGAGTCGTCTTAATATATCGGAGGATAAAAGCATATGCGGATATTGATTGTTGATGATGAAGAAATGATACGAAGCGTGTTGCGCGAATACGTGGAGTTCGAGGGGAACGAGGCTTTTGAAGCCGCCGACGGCATGGAGGCGGTGCGACTTTGCCGTGAAAACGATTACGATCTGTTGTTGATGGACGTGATGATGCCGCATTTGGACGGCTTTTCTGCGGTGAAGGAAATTAAAAAGACGAAGGATATTCCCGTTATCATGCTGTCGGCGCGCAGTGAAGAGTACGACAAGCTGTTCGCTTTCGAACTGGGCGTGGACGATTACGTGACGAAGCCTTTCTCGCCCAAGGAAGTGATGGCGCGTATTCACGCCGTTACCAAACGCCGCTCTAATCCGACGAACGGAAACGAGGTGCAGCGGTTCGAGGGGTTGGAGATCGATATGGCAGGCAGAAACGTATACGTGGACGGGGAAAAGGCGGAGCTTACGCCGAAAGAGTACGAGTTGCTGTTCTATCTCGTCCGCAACAAGGGCATTGCGCTTACGCGCGAGAAGCTTTTGTACGACGTGTGGGGGTTTGACTTCTACGGCGACGATCGCACGGTGGACACGCATATTAAAATGTTGCGCGGCAATTTGAAGGATTATCGGAAGTTTATCGTCACGCTGCGCGGTTTGGGCTATAAATTCGAGGCGTAATTCGGCATGGGTGCAAAGACGGCGGAAAACGAAACGGCGAACGGCGGCGAAAAGCAACCGAAACGCAAACGGCGCATACATAAGTATCGCAGGAAACAACGCAGCACGAGCATTTACTTTTTCGTGTGGGCGATTTTTTCCGCGCTGTCTTTGCTTATCGTGCTTTTTTGCGGCTTTACGCAGAGGTTTACCACCGTGCGCGTTTATAAAGACGCGGCTACGACGGAGCTGCGCGAAATCGGACCGCAGATCGAGGACAACATATCGACCTATGTGAACGGTTGGACGGGAAAGGATCTAAGCGGTTTTTTGCGGCGTTTGTCCCACGATAACGACGTGGAGTGCTATCTTCTGGACCAAAACGGATCGGTGTTGTTTCCGCAGGAGCATTTTGACGGGACGGGGGAAGGCGATTTTTCCGCGACGTTGGAAAAGGCGAAAAAGCAAATGCAAAAAAAGGACCTTTCGCATGTGGTGTGCGAGGGGGACGGGGAATTCGTCTACGTTGCGGAAATTGAAATTTTTGGCGGTCCGGGGTTTTTGTATATAACGAAATCGGTGGCGTTAATCGAATCGGCGAGCACGCAACTCGGCGTGCATACGATGCTTACGCTGGTGTTTACCTTTTTGCTGTCCTTTGCCGTATCGAGCGCGTTTTCGGCGTGGCTCACGAAGCCGCTTACCGAGCTTACGGAAAAAGCGCGTATGTTGGCAGAGGGAAATTTTGACGTCGATTTTCGCGGTTCGGAGTACGGCAAGGAGCTTGTGGAGCTTGCGGAGTCTTTGAATTTTGCCAAGGAAGAACTGTCCAAGACCGATCGCATGCAAAAGGAGCTGATTGCCAACGTTTCGCACGATTTCAAAACGCCGTTGACCATGATAAAAGCGTACGCTTCCA
>CAYWML010000109.1:0-2327 GCA_964459515.1 uncultured Clostridia bacterium
ATGGGCGTGAATATGGCAGGCTATTGCATAATGGACGACGAAGTTTGCAAACGAGCCTCGCGCGAGGAGATTATTCGCCGATACTACGCCGCGCTTTGCGACGCGCGCAAGGGCAGGATCGGCAAGGACGTCGTCGGGAAGCTGGAATTGTTGATGAGCAAATCGGGCGTTTCTCCCGAAGATAGACGGGCGGTAGCCCCTGCCATGGAAAAATCCGCGCAAACGGGCGCGCCTGCCGTTGCGATCGAACTGAACGACGGGCGTATCGTCACGGGGAAAACGGGCGATCTGCTCGGCGCGTCGGCGGCAGGCATTCTCAACGCCTTGAAAGCCCTCGGCGGCATCGACGATAAAATCGAGTTGATTTCGCCGACGGTGATAGAGCCCGTACAGCAATTGAAAGTCAAGCATATGGGCGCGGTAAATCCGCGATTGCATACGGACGAAGTGCTGATGGCGCTGGCAATTTGCGCGGCGAGCGACGCGAAAGCGAAAAAAGCCATGGCGCAACTGCACAAGCTGAAAAATTGCGAAATCCATTCCACCGTCATGCTGTCGCACGTGGACGAGAAGACTTTGCAAGCCTTAGGCATGCACCTCACCTGCGAACCGCAAAAGCAAATCGTAGCCGCAGAAACGGCGAACGGCTGAAAAATAGCCGCGTTTATAGCGCGCGGTAAACGCTTTTACTTGCGTAATCCAAAGTCAAGGAATGTTTTTTCCTTGACTTTGGCATTACGCTGTGTTATAATGCAGTCGTTAAACAAACAAGAGAAGAAACGGTAGGGGGATTTATGGTAGAAATTATCGAAGTCGCAACGAAAAAACAACGCAAGGAGTTCGTGGAATATCCTTTGCGCCTGTATAAGGGTAATCCGTATTTCGTGCCGCCGCTTTACGGCGACGAGATGAAACTGTTCACGAAAAAGAATATTTATTTCCATACTTGCCGTTCGGTATTTTATCTCGCGCGGCGCGACGGGAAAACCGTCGGTAGGATTCAAGGTATCGTGCAAAACAGTTATAACGATCTTCGCGGCGCGAAGCAAGCGCGATTTTCTCGTTTCGATTGCGAGGACAACGCGGAAACGGCGCGCGCGCTTTTGGAAGCGGTGGAGGCATGGGCGCGTTCGCAACGGTTGACGGAGCTCGTCGGTCCGCTCGGATACAGCGATTTGGAACGCGAGGGGTTGCTTATCGAAGGCTTCGAGTATCTTTCCACTTTTGAAGAACAGTACAACTATCCGTATTACGCCGCGTTGATAGAGGGGTGCGGCTATAAAAAAGACGTCGATTGGGTGGAGAGCCGTTTGTTCTCCATGACGAAAGACGGGGAGCGCATTCGGAAGCTCGGCTTGCGCGCTTTGGAACGCTATCACTTGCATATTGCCGGCGAAGGTTTGTCGAAAAACGCTTTTATCAAAAAATACGCGAAAGGTATATTCGCGTGCATAGACGAATGCTATCGGGAGCTGTACGGCACCGTCCCGTTTACGGAAGAAATGCAACGGCAGATGATTGCGCAGTTCAAACTGTTGCTGAGTACGAAGTATTTGAAAGCCGTTTGCGACGAAAACGAGAACGTCGTCGCGTTCGGGCTTTGTATACCTGCCATCGGCGAAGCGTTGCAACGTAGCGGCGGCAGATTGACGTTGCCTGCGCTTTTGCGCGTGCTTCGCGCCGTTCGGCGACCGAAAAGCGTGGACTTGGGCTTGGTCGGCATTTTGCCGCAATATCGTCGTTCGGGATTAAGCGCGTTTATTTTGACGATTTTGCAAGATATGCTTGAAAACGACGGTTTGGAATATTTGGAAACGAATTTGAATTTGGAAAGCAACGAATCCATTCAGTCGATGTGGAAATATTTCGATTGCATTCATCATAAGCGCAGACGTTCTTACGCAAAATCGCTGTAACGTATGCGCATAGCCGAAAAATTATTTTACGGCTTAGGGTAACCTTGCGACGGATAATCTCTATGTTCTTCCCTTCCGCCTATGGCGGAAGGGAAGAACATAGGCGTGCTCTGTGGCGTGCGATTGCGCTTTGTGACGATTTTAACGGCGGTAAGCGAGAAACGCAGGAAACGTTTTCTCGCTTTTTTTTACGCGTTTGCGAGAATAACAGAAAAGAAGCGGCGTTCCGAAGAATGCTGCTTCTTTTCCATGGCGACCCAGAACGGGCTCGAACCGTCGACCTCCAGCGTGACAGGCTGGCGCTCTAACCAACTGAGCTACTGGGCCGTATATATGGTGGATAAAAAGAATAAACGAATTTTGGTGGGCCTTCACGGATTCGAACCGCGGACCAATCGGTTATGAGCCGAC
>CAYWML010000110.1:0-2211 GCA_964459515.1 uncultured Clostridia bacterium
CGCCGCGCGCGCCGAGCTTTTTCGCCGCGTCCATTACTACTTCGCTGTAACAGCTGTTGACGATACAAAAAATCGCTTCGTGCTTAAATTCCATTTTCGTTGTTCTCCTTGCTGATTGCGCCGCCGGAGCGGTGATTGCTTAAAAATCGGTAAATCGCTACGCCGATGACGCTCGTCATAGGCACGGTGAAGGCAATGCCTTTTCCGTTTTTCAGCGTTTTGAATTTTTCGTCCAAAGCTTGCAGGGCGCGCTCCGCGGCGTCTTCGCGCAGAACGCTTAGCAGTACGCTTTTGTCCGCGTCCTTTAATCCGAGCATGTTTAACATGTCCGATTTCGCCGTACCTTGCCCCGGCAAACTCATTTGGAAATTTACTTCGAATTCCGTTAAATAGTCCATGTAAAATTCCGCTTTATTGCGGTTGACGACAGTGATAAGGAGTTTTAGTTTTCTAAAATCCGAGTTGCCGTTGCCGCGTTTGGCTTTTTTGATTTTATTCGTTATATCCATACCTACCCCCTACATAAATTGAATGATTTGTTCGTCGTCGGCGTCGAGAATGCGTTTCATTGCAATCTTTTCGCGCAACATTTTCGTCGCGACGGACTTAAAGCCGAGTGCTTGAATGGTGATGAGCGGCGTCATGGCGACCATGGCGACCAAGCCGAAAGCGTCTGCCAAAATACTCGTCGGTTGCAACACGGAGCAAACGCCGATGACGAACGGCAGAATAAAGCTGGACGTAAGCGGACCGCTGGCAACGCCGCCGGAGTCGAACGCGATCGCCGTGTACAGTTTCGGCACGAAGAAGGAAAGCCCCAAAGAGAGGAAATACCCCGGAATGACGTAATACAGTATACTGAAATCGAAAATCACGCGTATGACGGAGAGCGCGATGGAAACGCCTACGCCGATAGACAGCGCGAGCAGCATGGCGCGCTGACTGACCGCGCCGCCCGTTACGGTTTCCACTTGTCGTTTCAAAACGTGCACGGCAGGCTCTGCCAAGACGACGGCAAAACCGAGCAGGAGCGCGAACGCGACGAGAAGCGCTTTATGGTGCGCGGCAAGCTCCGTGCCGAGCTTGAAGCCGATCGGCATAAATCCGATAGACACTGCCGAAAGGAAGATTACCAAACCGAAGAAGGTATAAAAGATACCGACGACGATTTGCAGAATGCGCTTTTTCGGCAATTTCATAAAGGCGAATTGCAAAACGAAGAAGATGACGACGATGGGAAGAAGGGCGATAAACACTTCTTTCGCGGTGTGAAAAATCGTCGAAGCCAAGCCGTCGAGTTGTGTAGCCATGGCATAGTCGGGCAAGGTATATTGCACTTCGCCCGATGCGAAAATGCCGAGAAGCATAACGGCGAGAATAGGTCCGATGGAGCAGAGGGCGATAAAGCCGAAGCCTGCCTCGCGGTCGTGCTTATTCCCAAGCGTACCGGCAACGCCCATACCGAGTGCCATGATAAAAGGCACGGTGATCGGTCCTGTCGTCACGCCGCCTGCGTCGAGGGCGAGCGGCAAAAAGCTTTCGTTGCCGCTGACGAGCACGAGGCTGACCAAGGCGAACAGCAGCATGTAGAAGAACGAAAGCATTTTGGAAAGGCTGACGTGGAAAAGGATTTTCAATACGGACAGCACCAAAAAAATGCCTACGCCCGCGCCGATGGACAGTGTCAGTACGGTGCTGTTGAGAATATCCTTTACTTGCGTTGCCAATACGGATAAATCCGGTTCTGCCACCGTGACGAATACGCCCATGACGAAGCATATCGCCAACAGCGATTTAATCTTTCCCGATTTGGACAGGTTAGAGCCGATTTGTTCGCCCATCGGCGTCATGGCGATGTCCGCGCCCAAGTTGAACAAGGACATACCGACGATCAAAGCGACGGCGCATACGATGAACACCGTTGTTTCCGTTGCGGTAAAATGCACGAGCGGCGTGCAATTCAGCAACAACACGATGACGGCAACGGGCAAAACCGACACGCAGGATTCTTTCAGTTTTGTCAAAAGCACCTTTAACATAGTAACTCCTAAAAAGAGCGTATTTTTTTTGAGAAACGGGGGAGCTGTCGCTATTTTGAACGCCGCGCATCGTGCAATGACGGGATAAGTATGTCATTGCGAACCCTTGAAAAGGGTGTGGCAATCTTGCCGATAGGCGAAAACGGGGGGGCTTCCGCGGCAAGCCTACGGC
>CAYWML010000111.1:0-2181 GCA_964459515.1 uncultured Clostridia bacterium
CGTGCGGTTCATGTTCGGGAATGTATACGGCAAATTCCATGAACTGTCTGACAGAGGCACTCGGCATGGGATTGCGCGGCAACGGCACGATACCTGCCGTGTATTCGGCGCGAATAGAGCTTGCGAAGCATGCAGGTATGCAAATAATGGAGCTTGTGCGCAAAAATATCCGTCCGCGCGATATTATGACGGCGGCTGCGCTGAAAAACGCCGTCGTTACGGACATGGCGTTGGGGTGTTCCACGAACAGCATGTTGCATTTGCCGGCGATCGCCAACGAGTGCGGCATTCCTTTCGATTTGGACGAAGTGAACGCAATCAGCGAACGCACGCCGAATCTTTGTCACCTCGCGCCTGCAGGGCATACCTATATGGAGGACCTGAACGAGGCAGGCGGCGTGTATGCCGTTTTGAAGGAATTGGAGCCGTTGGGGCTGTTGGATACTTCCGTGCTTACCTGCACGGGAAAAACAATGAAGGAAAATTTGGAAAACGTGCGCAACGCCGATACGTCGGTAATTCGTACGCCGTCCGCGCCTTTCGGAAAAACGGGGGGCATTGCCGTGCTTCGCGGTAATCTCGCGCCAAACGGCTGCGTGGTGAAACGGTCGGCTGTGGCGGAGGAAATGCTCGTGCACGAGGGCAAGGCGCGCGTGTTTGACAGCGAGGAAGAATGTATCGCCGCCATTTACGCAGGGAAGATCGAAAAGGGCGACGTCGTGGTGATCCGCTACGAAGGACCTGCCGGAGGACCGGGAATGCGCGAAATGCTGTCGCCGACTTCCGCGATCGCAGGTATGGGCTTGGATAAGGACGTCGCGCTTATCACGGACGGACGGTTTTCGGGCGCAACGCGCGGCGCGGCTATCGGGCACGTTTCTCCCGAAGCGGCAAACGGCGGCGCGATCGCTTACGTACGCGACGGAGATACAATCTCCATCGATATTCCGCATTATTCCGTACACTGGCACGTTTCGGACGAGGAGCTGGCGCGACGTAAAGCGGAAATGCCGATCAAGAAAAAGACGGTGACGGGGTATTTGAAGCGGTATGCGGCGCAGGTAAGCTCTGCGGATAAGGGCGCGATTATCAATCGTTGAGTCGCGTGATAGGAGAGTATGAGGAAAAGATTATGGCAATGACGATGACGCAAAAAATCCTTGCGGCGCACGCCGGCTTGGACGCGGTGACGGCAGGGCAACTGATTTCGGTGAACGTGGACAGGGTGCTCGGCAACGACATTACTTCGCCCGTGGCGATCAAGGAATTTCGGAAGATCGGCGCGCAAGAGGTATTCGATAAGGAAAAGGTGACGATGGTCATGGACCATTTTGCGCCGAATAAGGACATTAAGGCGGCGGTGCAGTGCAAAATGTGCCGCGATTTCTGCGCGGAGCACGACGTAACGCATTTTTACGACGTGGGCAGAATGGGCATCGAGCACGCGCTGTTGCCCGAAAAAGGTTTGGTCGTGCCCGGCGACGTGGTGATCGGGGCGGACTCGCATACCTGCACGTACGGTGCGCTCGGCGCGTTTTCGACGGGGGTAGGCTCTACGGATATGGCGTGCGCTATGGCGACGGGGAAAGCTTGGTTGAAAGTGCCTTCCGCTATTCGCTTCGTCTTGAAAGGCCGTTTGCGCCCGTACGTATCGGGAAAGGACGTGATTTTGCATATTATCGGCAAAATCGGGGTGGACGGCGCGCTGTATAAGTCGATGGAGTTTACGGGCGAGGGCGTGCAAGCTTTGACGGTGCACGATCGCTTGACGATTGCCAATATGGCGATCGAGGCAGGGGCTAAGAATGGCATTTTCGAGGCGGACGAGCAGACGAAAGCGTACGTTGCGGCGCGCTCCGATCGCGCGTATACTTGCTATACCGCCGACGAGGACGCCGAATACGAGGCGACGTACGAGATCGATCTGTCGCAAATCCGTTCGACGGTGGCGTTTCCGCATTTGCCCGAAAATACGCATACTTTCGACGAGATCGGGGAAATTCCCGTCGATCAAGTCGTTATCGGTTCGTGCACCAACGGGCATTATAAAGACCTTGCAGAGGCGGCGGAGATATTGAAAGGGCGTCGGGTGGCGAAGCGTGTTCGCGCAATCGTGATTCCGGCTACGCAGGAGATTTACATGCAGGCGGTGGAAAACGGCTTGGTGAAAATTTTCATCGA
>CAYWML010000112.1:0-1732 GCA_964459515.1 uncultured Clostridia bacterium
TGTTCCGGTCCGACCGTCGTATGCACCGAGGAGACGTCGTCGTTGCCGAACAGCTTCAAAATGCGCATGGCTTGCCGATTGACGGCTTCCATAGAACGGAGCAGGGGCGTTTTTTTATCCAAAGCTTCGCCGCCGTAGGAGCAAAACGCCGTCGGTATGCAAAGCACGCCGTCTTTTATGAAGGCGTAGGAAGTGGCGTCCCAAGCCGTGTAGCCGCGCGCTTCAAAAGTCGCGCGTAAGCCGCCGGACGGGAAAGAGGAGGCGTCCGATTCGCCGCGGATAAGCTCTTTGCCCGAAAATTCCATAATCGCTTTGCCTTCTTTATAAGCAATGAAGCTGTCATGCTTTTCCGCCGTGATGCCCGTCATCGGCTGAAACCAATGCGTATAGTGCGTTGCGCCCAAGGAAATTGCCCATTCTTTCATGGCGTTCGCAACGGCGTTCGCTACGGACAAATCCAAACTTCTCCCGTGCGCGACGGTGCGTTGCAAAGAACGATAGGTTTCCTCGGATAATTTGGCTTTCATGACGGTATCGTTGAAAACCATACAGCCGAAATAGTCGGATATAAGCGGCATATCGTTTGCTCCTCGTTGAAATTTTAGGGACGAAAACGGTGCGAACGGCGTTCGTTGTTTAGCGACCTTAAAACTATTATATTCTATTTTCCGCGCTTTGTCAACGGTTTGCGGCGACTTGCCGAGGGGAAAACTTTTTCTTGTAAATATGCGAATATTGTCGATATTTGCTTGATTTTGTCATATAAATATGTTACAATGCTTGCGTAACGGTATAAAGCGGAGGGTTGGTATGGCAAAGGAAAATTCGGTGCAAAAGCGGAAGTGGTGGTTTCGGTGCATGAAGCGCATGATGCGCGGACGGTATAAGCGACCGAATTTTGTATATTTAGGAGAGAAATTCGGGAACGGCGGAATTATTTTAAGCAATCACGAAGGTACGGACGCACCGCTTTCCTTGGAACTGTATTGCGATAAGCCGATACGCATGTGGGGCGCAAGCGAGATGAATTCGGGCTTGATTTCTATGTATAAGTACCAAACGAGGGTGTATTATCATGAAAAAAAGCATTGGAATTTGCATTTGGCGCGTTTGTTTTGTTTGGTGGCGAGTCCGTTGACGAACTTGTTCTATAAGGGCTTGCATTTGATTTCCAGCTACCGCGACGGGCGTTTTTTGAAAACGCTCCGCGAAAGCGTTGTGGCGTTGCAGGCAGGGGATAACGTGGTTATTTTTCCCGAAGTATCCGACAAGGGCTACTTGGCGGAGTTGGAGGGCTTCCATTTGGGGTTTGTCACGCTTGCGGAACGGTGCAAACGCGTAGGCATGGACGTGCCGATCTACGTGACGTATTTTCGGAAAAAAGATTTGACGTATATCGTGGATAAACCTGTGTTGTATTCCGAACTGTCCGCGCACGGGGAAACGCGCGAGGAGATAGCGCGGCGGCTGTTGGAACGTTGTAACGAGTTGGGCAGAATGCGCTTTGTCGAAGCGGATTGCACGGAGGTGTTGCTTGCGGCGTCGTCGGACGGGGAAAAGGAGCTTGCCTTGGCGGCGGAAAAAGAAATTTGAAATAATTTTCGGGATTTCACGCAAAAACACTTGATTTTTTTTGAAAAATACAGTAATATAGTTAGGCACTTGTATGAAGTGCCCATATGCAGAGATGTCTGAGTGGTTTAAGGAGCACGATTGGAAATCGTGTGTAGGT
>CAYWML010000113.1:0-1670 GCA_964459515.1 uncultured Clostridia bacterium
TTCCGCCTATCGGCGGAGATTGCCACGGCACATTCGTGCCTCGCAATGACAAGCACCCTTTTTCGCGCCCGTCCGTCATTGCAACTGCACCGTCGCGCCTGCCGGAACTTTTACGCACTGTCCGTACGGGCGCAACCATAAATCGGTCGCGGTCGGGTTGTATATCCGCTTCCCGTCCGCGCTGTATCGCAACGCTTCGTATGCCTGCACGTAATCGTAAATTTCGCCGTTCGTCGCATACCATACGTCCGCGCGGTCGCCCACCTTTTCCGCGAATTTTTCGATGACTTCCCAATTGTCGTCGTCGTTGAATTCGTAGCTGTGCCCCCAAAGATAGAACAGCTTCGGCGGTTGCTTCCAATAGCGAATGGGATCGGTGTACTCCTCCAAAAACTCGTCCGCCAACCGCATTAAGTTCGGATCGGCGTGCCGACAAGTCGTCGGCATACGCAACCAATCCGTCGGTATATCGAACCGCCCCGTGCAAATCACCGTTCGGGCGTACTTCACGCCGCACGCTTTCAATACGTCCACAACTCTGTCGTCGTAGCTGCCGTTGGCGTACGCCATGCCGATTACCTGTCTGTCAAACAACGCCTCCAAATTGCGGCGATCTTCCAATATCTCAAAAGCGATTGCCGAATTCGTCATCGGCGTCAAGCAAAGATGTTGCATGCCGTGCGCCGCCACTTCGTGTCCGCTGTTCGCGTACAGCGCGACGGCGTGCTCCGCCGAAAATCGCCATGCGTTCGTTTTCTTCGCAAACAATCCCGAATTGAGGTTGAACGTACATTTCAGCCCGTGCGCGTCCAAAATCCGCATCAACCGCTCGTCGTATACCACGCCGTCGTCGTAACTGAGCGTAACCGCTTTATCCCGAAACTCGGGAAATCGCAAAAATGCATAATCCGTCATAAATCTTCTCCGTAAACGCAAATCATTCTCTTTTGCAGGTCGCGTAATAGTACACGGGGATTGCCGTCCAACCGTGGCAAAGACTGCCTGCGTTGTCGAACGCCGCCGCGCCTTCGCTCGTTTCCCATGTTGCCGTCGCTCCCTCGGCAAGCATTTTCCCGTAGTCCTTTCGTATTTCGTCGAATACCTGCCCCTTCCGTTTCGCTTTATCCGTCTTTAACAAGGCGTCGTATTTGAACGTCTTCATACTAAGCGAGCAATCGATTAAGCTCCCGTCCGTCAAGGCTTCGCAAATGCGTTCGCTCTCCGCTTTATCCGTCAAGCCTGCGAGAATTGCAAACGCGTTGGCAAGCGCGAGATATTCCTCGCCGCCGACCGTCATCGCAAACAAGCCCTTTTCCTTGCGGAAGAACGCTTCGCGCGCTTTACTTCTCGTTTCGTCCAAAACCGCTTGATAAGCAAACGCTTTGCCGAGTTTTTCGTCTACCCATTTCAAATTCTCCAACGCAACGATAAACAAAGCGTTGATCATCAAATCAGGCGAAACGTCCTCGCTGCCTTGCGGCGTGCCCTCCGACGTACCGACAAGCGCGCCGTCCATATACGGCGACCAGTCGTAAAAATTCCAATGATTTCCACCTGCGAATTTATGCAATATTCCGTCCTCACGGTTTTGCAAAAACACTTCGACAAGCGACGCCAGCTTCGGATATACCTCTTGCGCAAGCGACAAATCGCCCGTATGCTCGACGTAT